>LR026961.1:4162009-4164686 GCA_900498135.1 uncultured Desulfatiglans sp. | reverse complement strand
GGAAACTATGTGACAAGCCCTGCTTGATTCACGTTCACTAGATCGAGTACCTCCGGACGGATACCGAATAGTGTTGGTACCCAACCCACGAATAGGGTGCATTACGCGTTTCTAGAAAGACGTTTAGCCTTTTCCCTTGTCTTATGATTGTCGAAGAGGTGTTCAAAGGTACCATTGACCAGCGCGCACCGGAGCTTGAGCATGTTGTTGCAGTTTGAGACCAGCCACCATGCCCCGCTTCGTTTGATCCGGACATGGGAGATGAACTTGTTCGCGGATTCGATGCCGCCGCTGCCAATGGCGTAGCCGCCGCGGCGTGCCCCATGGTAATTGAAGCGATTCTTGTTGGTTTCGAGGTAATGGATGGTCTTGCGTATGGACTCTTTTGCGGCTTCATTGGCGGGCTGCATCCGTTTCATCCCGCCGATGACTGCGCCCACCTCTCCCTTGTGTGAAAGGCGGGCCATCGTGCTCTCCACCCAGAGAAAGGCCCTCTGCGGGTCGTCGGGATACTGCGCGGAGGCCAGAGCATGGATATGTTCAGAGCAGTGATAGAAGTCCAAGACCTCGCGGGCGCCGGGGAAGGCCTGCTGCATGGCACTCCAGAGCCACGGCGCCCCGTCGCCCACCAGGCAGGGGCGGACCTTTTTGTGCGGGATCCGGGAGGCCGCCAAGGAAAGGGCCTCCGCCAGTTCCTCGGCACTTCCAACCTGGTGCCAGCTGGCGATATGCACGATACGATCACCATCGAGGAGATAGAGCCTGAAACCTTTGGCTTCTTTGTATTCACCCGGGCCCCACTTTTCATCGCGGCCCTCGCCGCGGGGGCGTGTGGGCGTATGGGCCCCGTCGGTAGCCGCTACGAGGACCGGACGCCGTCTTCCCTTGCCCTTTACCGTATCGATGCGCCGCTCGATCTCGGCCGCTGAGGGGATGACGGCTTCGGCCGTGGCCTCTTCTGCAAATTGCGCAAACAGGTCGTGCATCTGATGATCGCTGAANGAAAGGCCGGTGGATTTGAAAAACAGCTCGCTTGCCCGNTCAAAGGGCAGATCGGCCAGAAATTCCAGGGCCAGTTTCTGCAGGTCGTGCTGTTTTTTGCGGGAAGAGAGCCCGAGCACCTCATCGGCGGGCGAAAAGCCATGCTTGCACGAGGCGCAGTAAAAGTAGGGCCGGGTTACGGTCGCCTGCCCGAGCAGGGTCTCGATCGTGCGGGGGGCGTGAACGCTTCTCCTGATCTTCTTCTTGCATATGGGACATTCGGCTAGGTCCTGTGAAAGGATTCCCTCGTGTTTCGTCTGGATGAATTCCTGCAGGATAGCGGCCAGCAACTCCGGTTTAGCCTTGCTGATGGCCTGGGTGATGTCCATCAGGGTCATTTTCTTCTCCGAAACGAGGTCTTCGGCCAAGGCATCGACAAAGGCATCAATGGCTTTGTGCATCATCTCACGGTACCTCGCAAGCAGTCTTTGCTGGATCCGGTCCTCCACAGAGGCCAGATCGAGGGCGGCGTTCATCATTGGACGCCTCCTTCGCCAAGATACTGCAANCGCTTGCGGAAATCACGGACAAGCGGGAAAAGGAGCACATCTTTTTTCCGGCCGTGTTCATAAAACCGGTTGTCCTTCTTGGCATAGCCGGCCGTTTCTCCTACCAGGGTCCAGTTGGCTGCCTTGTAGCAGGTTCCGCGAAACCGAGCCTGGTCGACAAAGGTTTCCAGCAGATAGGCCGGATAGCCGTAAAAGNCGTGCCAGTCCCTGCCGATGATCCGAGCCGAAAGACCGAGCAGATGTGATGCCAGATTCTTGCAGCAGACCCAGGGAAGCAGGAGAAAGCGGTTGTTGTTCACCACATGGCGGATGTTTCTGTTTCGGGCCTGAGGGTCCCAACCGATGAAACGGTCCCGGGCNGCNATCCGGAATACGCNCGANCTCCACGACAGACACGCAACCGGCCGGTCGCCGGCCCAGGCGATGTACTTCAGGTGGGATCCGACGATGATTCGGAAGCCTTCGTAATGATACCGATAGACCAGATAGTTCCACAATCCCTCATGGGGTGTCCGCCTGACCATTGCCAGTCTGACGGGGGGCAGGTCTTCGATCGCGGTTTCCAAAGGGCTAGTATCGACTTCCGGCGGTTCAGGCGGCGGAACGTAGTAGCGCCGGTTGGGCGGGTTCGCAAGGCCCCTTTTCGACGGCGGCAAGGTGATGAGGTCTTTGCTTTCGAGCTTCCTCAGCAGGATCCTGCATACCTGCCCTTTGAGGTGGCCGTTTTCCTGCCGCCAGTTCCACAGCCGGCAGAGTTCCCTGGAAATGGCCACACGGCCCTGAGTCCATTGTCGGGCGATAACCGACCGGATCTGATCCAGTTCTTTCGATCCGATCTGTCTGCCGCGAATGACGAGATCCGTACCCATAGTCTTGCCTCCTTCCTGGCAGGAAGGTAGCAAGCCCAATCATGGAACGCAAGGGTTTTTTTAGAAACGCGTAATGCTCCCCACGAATAGCAGATTGATTCACCGTCGAAGAAACCTCAGGGCCTCTTGCAGAAACACAACTCCGATGGAGGAGTTATGACAAGATAAAGATGAAAAGGAACGCCGCTTTACAGGGCCTTGGCTCCGACGAGCTCCACGCAGGGCCCATTCTCGCCAAGGCCCTGTAAAGCGGCGTCG
>LR026961.1:3469635-3491134 GCA_900498135.1 uncultured Desulfatiglans sp. | reverse complement strand
TCAAGCGTTTGCGCGGAGGCGACCTGTGGTCGCCGCACAAGCAAACGTGCAGATTGACGCCGAGATTGGCCAAAAAGACCATTTCCGGATGGAAACAAACTAGATTTTCGGGGGTTCTTCCGTCAGAGCGGGGTCTTCGCCTGGCTGGAGCGGCCTCGAAAATCTGCAGCCCCTCTTCCGGCAGACGAGCTTGGCCTCGCCGCCCTTACCGCGCCGGATGGCGAGGACCCGTGTGCCGCACTCCGGACACTCGCCGTCGCAGGGCTCGTCCCACATCACGAAGCGGCACTCCGGAAAGCGGTCGCAGGCGTAGAAGGGCTTTCCCTTCTTCGTGAACTTCTCCACCAGCGTGCCGCCGCAGCCCTCTTCAGGGCAGACGACGCCCGTCCGGTAGGGTTCGGTGTGTTTGCACTCGGGATAACGTTCGCAGCCCAGGAAACGCTGCCCCGAGCGGTTGATCTTGATGAACATCCGCGCTCCGCACTCACTGCAGGGGATGCCCGCAGGCCGCGAAGCAGCCGACTTGTCCTCCTCGCCGCCCAAGGGGGCGGTGTTCTTGCATTCGGGATAACCCGAGCAGGCGAGGAACGGCCCGTAGCGGCCGGTCTTCAGCACCATCGGGCGCCCGCAAAGCTCGCAGGGGCCCAGGTCCTCCGGCACCACCGGGACGGCCGACACGATGATGCGGCCCTTTTCGTCCCGGGTGAAATCGGCCGTTTCGCGGCACTCGGGGTAGCCCGAACAGGCCAGAAAGATGCCGTTCTTCCCCGATTTCAAGACCATCGGCCGGCCGCATTTCGGGCAGGAAAGTCCCGTCGGGACTTCGCCCTTGAGCCTCGACTGCGCCCGCTCGAGCTCCTCCTTGAAGACGCGGTAGAAGTCCCGGATGACCTCCGTCCACTGCGCCTCCCCGTGCTCGATCATGTCGAGCCGCGTCTCCATCTGCGCCGTGAATGCGGGGTCCAGGATGTCAGGAAAACTCGCCATCAGGAGATCCGTCACGAGAAAGCCCAGCTCCGTCGGCTTGAAGCGCTTCTTTTCGAGGACCACGTATTCGCGGTCGCTGATGTTGGCCAGGATGGAGGCATAGGTCGACGGGCGGCCGATCCCGTTCTCCTCGAGCGCCTTGATCAGAGTCGCCTCCGTGAACCGCGGCGGCGGCTGCGTAAAGTGCTGCGCGGGCTCGAGCTTGACGAGCGAAAGCGGATCGCCCTCCTTCAGTGCGGGCAGGAGCGCCTCCTCTTCCTTTCCCTTGGTTTCCTTCTCGGCCGCTGCCGTCCCCATTGAAGCCGGCTCGTCATAGACCGCCATGAACCCCTTGAAGGCGATGACCGCCCCGGAGGCCCGGAAAAGTCCCTTTCCGGCCTCCACCTCGATCTGGGTCTGGTCCAGCACCGCCGGGTTCATCTGACAGGCCAGGAAACGCTTCCAGATCAGCCCGTAAAGGGCCGCCTGATCCTTCGTGAGAAAGGATGCGACCCGGTCCGGCGTCAGTTGGACGTCCGTCGGACGGACGGCCTCGTGGGCCTCCTGCGCCCCTTTAGGGCTGCGGTACTGGTTCGGCTTCTTCGGCAGGAAATCAGCACCGAAGTCCGTGAGGATCCGCTCCCGCACCGCCGTCAGGGCCTCGTTCGAGAGGCGGAAGGAGTCGGTCCGCATATACGTGATCAGACCGACCTGGCCCTCGGAGCCGAGCGCCACACCTTCGTAGAGATTCTGCGCGACGGACATGGTCCTCTTGGCCGAAAAACCCAGCTTCTTGCTGGCCTCCTGCTGCAGGAGGCTGGTTATAAAAGGCGGAGGGGCATTTTTAACGTCGTGAAAGGCGGCGGAGGGCTCTTTTTCGTCTTCTTTTTCGTGACCTTCCGCACCTTGAAGGGTTCGTCCCGGACCGCCTCGATGACCGCATCAGTTTCCGCCCCGGTCTTCAGGTCGGACTTCCTGCCATCGAAAGCGACCAGGCGCGCCTTGAAGCGCGGCGGCCGGTCCGCATCCAGATGCGCGGTCAGAGACCAGTACTCCTGTTGCTCGAAGGCGAAGATCTCACGCTCCCGGTCGCAGATCATCCGGACGGCGACCGACTGCACCCGGCCGGCGCTCAGGCCCCGCTTCACCTTGGTCCAGAGCATGGGGGAGATCTGGTATCCGACCAGACGGTCCAGAACCCGCCGCGCCTGCTGCGATTCGAACTTGTGGCGGTCGAGCTCCCGGGGCGATGCGACCGCCTCGCGGATGGCACCGGCCGTCAACTCGTTGAAAAGCACCCGCACGATGGCCGGGCCGCCGTTGCGCAGCTCCTCGGCGATGTGCCAGGCGATCGCCTCCCCCTCGCGGTCGGGGTCGGGGGCAAGGTAGACCGTATCGGCCTTCCGGCCGGCCTGCTTGAGCTCCTTCAGGACCCGCTCTTTGCCTTTGATGGTGACGTACTCGGGCCTGAAGTTCCGCTGGACATCGACCCCGAGCCGGTTTACGGGCAGATCCTTCACGTGCCCCACCGAGGCCTTGATCTCGAAGTCGGGCCCGAGATATTTTTGAATGGTTTTGGCCTTTGCAGGCGATTCGACGATCAGAAGATGTTTCGGCATAAGCTTGAATATAACCTGTTCTTGAGAAAAATCACGGCCGGACGGATCCCGCCGTTTGTGTGTAGTTGCATTGCGCCACGTTCGGGGGCAACGTCCTGCCCGGAGGGAGATTGAACCACGCGCGGGCCCTTTACCCCTCCATCTCCCCAGCTCGGGCAAAGAAGACGCAGCCGACGGACTCGAGTGGTCCGGATGGCGCGCCTCCTCACCGCTTGAAAGCGTGTTGAAGAATTCCTTGTGCGCAGGCGGTTTTTAGACGCCTGTCAAGCGGACCGGACATACGATCTGCCGGGCAAGGCCCTCACGAGGCCCTTCAGTTCCAGGGTCATCAACGCCCCGAGGACATCCCCCGCAGGCAGGCAGGTCTTGCGGACGACCTCGTCGATATGCAGCGGGTAGACATCCAGGGCTCGAAAGACCATCCCCTCCACCCCATCCGGGGCCTCGGGCGAAGCAGCCGGCTTCCCGACGCCCGGCTCCACGCGCGGCCGAATCGCCAATTCCTCGAGGATGTCTTCCGTACCCTCGACGAGCCTCGCCCCCTGCTTCAGCAAAAAGTGCGTGCCCGCACTTTTGATGGAATCGACGCTCCCGGGCACGGCAAAGACTTCCCGTCCCTGTTCGAGTGCCTGGGCGGCGGTGATGAGGGATCCGCTTTTGCGGGTGGCCTCCACCACGACCACCCCCCGGCTCAAACCGCTGATCAGGCGGTTGCGGATCGGGAAGTTGCGGGGCTCCGGCAGCGTACCCATGGGGAATTCGCTCAGGACCGTCCCGGTCTCGAGGATCCGCGCCATGAGCCGGCCGTTCGACCGGGGGTAGACCTGATCGACCCCGGTGCCCAAGACCGCGACGGTGTACCCCCCCGCACCGAGGCAGCCCCAGTGCGCTGCGGTATCGATCCCGCGAGCCATGCCGCTGACCACCGCCACGCCGCCCCGGCCGAGGCCCCTGCCGAGCCGTTCGGCCACATTCAACCCGTAGTGGGTGGCGTTGCGCGAGCCGACCACCGCCACCGGCGTCCCATTCTGAGGCGGCACGCGCCCCCTGACATAGAGCACCATGGGCGGTGCGTGGATCTCCCGTAGTTCGTGCGGATAATCCCGATCCCCGTAGGTCAGGATGCGGACCCCGCAACGCTCCGCGGCCTCCAACTCCCTGACGGGATCCACCGCGGGCTCGCGGCGCGCGATCGACCGGACCGCCTCCTGCCTGATCCCCACCACCCTGAGGAGATTCTTCGGATCCGCATTGAAGACCCCGCGAGGGTCTCCGAACGTATCGATCAGGCGTTTGAAGGTCCTGTTCCCCAGGCCGGGTATCAAGTAAAGCCCCAGCCAGTAACACCGTTCGTCAGACCAGGTTTGCATGGGATCGGCAAGAGATCGGCATCGGGTTCAGAGAAACCGGACCGGGCCGCGGCACAGCGGTCGTCCGGTGTTCGGTGGATCCTCCCGGGGCCGGAGGCGTATACGTCGTGGGGGGGCGTTCATCCCGGTCCTGCCCCCGCAATCGAGGACCGGAGACGATCCATCGGCGGCGGTTGACCCCGCTGATCGACCAGGTTCGAAGTATAAAGCAGACCCGCCGGGGTTAGTCAAGGACAAATTGGATCAAGCCGCCCCATCCCCCGTGCCCCGCGCCTTCCCCATCCGGTCCAGGGCATAGAGGGTGGCGCCCACCGGGGCGAAGGAGAGGAGGAAGATGTTCACGGCGGGCACCAGGAAAGGAAGCCCGAAACCCAGGTGAAAGAGCAGGTTTTTCTTGAAGAGCCCGAAACGCTCGCCGAAGGGCAGCAGCCGGCGCGCCGGGACGAGATCGGTGTTGTCCCAGGCCAGGAAGCACACCGCCGCGCCCGATGAAAGGAGCACCCACAAGGGTCCGAAGGGCAGCAGCCACCCGAAGACCATCAGGATCAGCGACCCCGCGACCGGCAGCACGGCCCGCGGGATCTCCTGCCCGATCAGATAGATAAGGACCTTCAGAAGGCCCCCGCCCGGCTCCTCTACATGGCCGGTTACGATCTTTTCGGTGATGCGGGACATGTAGTCCATGACGAGCACGGCAAAGACGATCTGGGCCACCAAATAGGAGAGCACGGCGGCGACCCCCATCAGGAACAGAGACATCAGCCACGAAAGCAGCACCCAGAGCCAGAGGATCCAGCGGCTTTCGGGCCGGGTCCACACCGCGTTGAGGATCTCCTGATGATAGACGAGGATCAGCGCCGAGGCCGCCACGGTCAGGAGCAGCACCACCGCCAGCCGCAGAATGCCCCAGAACAGGAGCCGCGGCTGCCTGAAGGCGAGGCTCAGCCCCTTTGCATGGTAGGTGAAACCCTGTAGAAACGATTTCATGACGTTTGCGACATCTCCTTCCGAATCAGGCTTTTCGGCGGCTCGAAGACCCCGCCGCGCTCGAGCGCGCTGCCGAGCCGCCCGTACAAACACACCCGCTGCTTTGGCAGCGCAAGCCGATCAACCGGTAGGCGCGCCTCCGAACCAGCCTCCTCTGCATCCTCGACGGGGAGCCCGGCCTGGTGCGCCCGCTCGACGAGGGCCGGCCTCCGGCGAATCGAGCCGCTACCCGCGCCGCATGGCCCAGGCCTCTTCCGCCTCGCCGGTGTTGAACCCGAACAGGCACAGCCGGTCAAAGACTGAAAAGCTCACATCGACTCCACCGGCCTCCCGATTCTTCAACCCGGCCTCCAACGGGTAAACCGCAGAAGAAGCCGGAAAGCTCAAACCGACTCCGTCGTCTTCCGGACGGCGTGCCCCCCGAACTCGCGCCGGAGCGCCGCCACCACCTTATCCGAAAAATTGTCGTCCACGCGGCTGCGGAAGCGGCTCATCAGCGACAAGGTCAGCACGGGGGCCGGCACCCCGCTCTCGACGGCCTGAAGCGCCGTCCACCGGCCCTCCCCCGAATCCTCGACGAAGGCGCCGACATCGGCCAGGCGTGCGCTCCTCGAGAACATCCCCTCGGCGAGTTCGAGCAGCCAGGAGCGGATGACGCTCCCCTGGTTCCACAGGTGCGCCACCTTCGCGTAATCCAGGTCATCGGAGTAGGCGGAGGCGTCCAGGATCCCGAACCCCTCGGCATAGGCCTGCATCATCCCGTATTCGATCCCGTTGTGGACCATCTTCAAAAAATGCCCCGCGCCCGTCGCGCCGCAGTACAGGACGCCCTCCGCCGGCGCGAGCCCCCTGAAAACCGGCTCCAGGGAGTCGTAAACGCGCTTCTCGCCCCCCACCATCAGGCAGTATCCGGCTTCGAGGCCCCACACCCCGCCGCTCACCCCGACGTCCACGTAGTGGATCCCCTTCGGGCCGAGGAGTTCGGCGCGGCGCACGTCGTCTTTATAATAGGTATTCCCGCCGTCGATGACCATGTCCCCGCGGGATAGGATCCCGGCCAGCCGCGTCAGGTGCTCGTCCACCGTGGCGCCGGCAGGCAGCATGAGCCAGACCGCACGCGGCGCTGCGAGCTTCTTCACAAGCTCTTCCAGACTGAACGCCGCCTCGGCCCCCTCGGCCGCCAATCGCTCCGACTTCTCCCGGGTCCGGTTGTAGGCCACCACCTCGTGCCCGCCCCGGATGAGCCTCCGGGCCATGTTCATCCCCATCCGCCCCAATCCGATCATCCCTATCTGCATCCGGCCCTCCTTCCAGGGCGCCGCCTCCGGCCATTCCAAGCGGCCCCGCGCCCATGGGGCCTCCGCCGTCTTTTTTCCTTCAAACCTTCGGCCCTGCCGGCCTCGGACCCCCATGCCATCCCATCCGGTGGCCCTCCGGCGAATGCGCCGGCGCCCTCCGGAAGCCCGGGCTTCATACCCATTGTATCAGGATCTGCGAAGCTTTCAACCGCCGCTCGCCGTTATGAGAGTCGCTCAAAAAATGAACATAATAAGCGGTTTAAAAATCACCAGGGTCGGATTACCACTCGAGCACATCAGAAGGATCGCACCGGCCTTGGGAAAGCGCATGAGCAGGACCCTGCCTACCCTGTTCGTCAGCCTGGATCAGGCCGTGGATGCTCGCAAGGTGTGTGAGAGCTACTGCGTGAGGACCGGATATGATTCTATTTTTTGATACCTCGGCGTTGGTCAAATTTTTTCATCGGGAGGAGGGAACCAATTGAAGAGATGCTGTTCGTGGCAGCCGATGATATTCTGCTCAAGGCTGTTAAAACAATAGGAGCAAAGGCAATAAACCCTCTTTCGGGGCCGGAGATTATCATGCCGTAAGCCATGAGAGGCTTGAAGGTGTGATGCGATTGCGGCTTGATCGGCTCGCCCTCCCGGTGGTATAAAGCGCTACGGTCTTGATTTTTCCCATTGAGAGCACTGTTTTCCTCGAGCGATTGAAACGGCTGCAGGCCCCTTTTCATGCCGGATCGGGCGCACCCTGTCCGGACGCAGAAAGCGGGCCCCATGCCCAAGCGGCGCGGGGACCATCCGCACGAACACCCGGCAGCCAGCCTGGAGGACGGACGAAACATTGAAAAAACGCCTCATATTGATGGGTTTCGTCATCCTGCTCCTCGGGGTGGGCGTGCTGGTCTACCTCGGACAGCGGCGCGAGAAGACGGCTGAGCGTTACTACTCCGGGACCATCGAGAGCATCGAATCCAACATCGCCTTCCAGGTCAGCGGCCGGGTACAGGAGGTTCTGGTCGACGAGGGTCAAGCCGTCCGGAAGGATCAGGTCCTCGCCCGGCTCGACCCTACGACCTACGAAGCCCGGGTTCAGAAGGCCGCCGCCGACCTCGAGCAGGCCGTCCACGCCGCCGCCGAGGCCGAAGTCCAACTGGCGGCGGTCGAGATCGCCGCGCCGGCGGCGGTGGCCCGAGCCGAAGCGGCCGTCCGGTCGCTCGAGGCCAACCTCGAGGAACTGACGGCCGGATACCGCAAGCAGGAGGTCCATCGGTCCGAGCAGGCCCTTCTCGCCGCACAGGCGACCCTGGAAGAGGCGCGCAGGGACAAGGATCGCTACGAAAAGCTCTTCGAGCGGAAGGTCGTCTCGGCCGCCGAGATGGAGGCCTACGCCCTGCGCCATGAGACCGCTCTGCGCGAATACGAAAGGGCCAGGGCGGCCTTCGACCTCTCCCGCGAAGGGTTCCGGAAGGAGTCGATCAAGGCGGCCGAGGCCCGGCTTTCCGAGGGCCGCGCAGCCCTGGAAGAGGCGCGGGGCAACCTGAAAAAGGTCGATGCCGCCCGCGCGGCGCTCGACGTCGCACAGGCCCGCGTCCAGGCGGCGGAGGCGGCGCTCCGCCTCGCCCGAACCGAAAGCGGCTACACCGTCCTCGAGGCCCCCTTCGACGCCATCCTCACCAGCCGCAACGTCGAACCGGGCGAGGTGATCACACCGACCCGGGAGGTCCTGTCGATCGCCGACCTCCATCTGGTCAGGCTCAAGATCTTCGTCGGCGAGACGGAGATCGGCCGCGTCAAACCCGGACAGAACGCCATCGTCAAAACGGACACCTTCCCGGAAAAGGAGTATCGAGGGACGGTGAGCTACATCTCGCCCGAGGCGGAGTTCACCCCCAAGATCATTCAGACCCACAAGGAACGGGTCAAACTCGTCTACCTCGTCAAGATCTCCCTCCCGAACCCGGACCTCGAACTGAAACCAGGGATGCCGGCCGATGCCTGGCTCGAGTGAACACCCCGCCGGTGAGGACAGGCCCGCCCGGCCGGCGCCGATGATCGAGGTCCAGGGCGTGTCGAAGCGCTACGGCGCCGAGGAGGCGGTCTCGGCGGCCGATTGTACGATCGAACGGGGGATCGTCTTCGGCCTCGTCGGATCGGACGGGGCCGGAAAGACCACGCTCCTGCGCATGATGGCCACGATGCTCAAACCCGACACAGGGCGGATCGTCATCGGCGGATTCGACACCGTCCGGGAGCGGAACCGGGTCAAGCGGCTGATCGGCTATATGCCGCAGCGTTTCGGGCTCTATCAGGATCTCACCGTGGAGGAGAACCTCGCCTTCTTCATGGACATCTACGGCATCCCCTGGCGCCTGCGCGCCTCGAAGCGCGAAAGCCTCCTCGGGTTCTCCAACCTTCTGCCCTTTGTCGAACGCCAGGCCCGGCACCTTTCGGGCGGCATGAAACAGAAGCTCGGACTGGCCTGCGTCCTCGTCCACGAGCCGGAGGTCCTCATCCTGGACGAGCCGACCAACGGGGTCGACCCGGTCTCCCGGATGGAATTCTGGGAAATCCTCACGGAAAGGCGGGCCCAGGGCATGACCATCGTGGTCTCGACCGCCTACCTCGACGAGGCGAGGAAGTGCGACCGCATCCTCCTCATGCACCGCTCGCGCATCCTCGCCGAGGCCCCCCCGGACACCCTGTACGAAGGCTTTACCGACCTCGAATCCGCGATCATCCACCGCATCCGGGATATCGACGAGGGTCCTGAACATGGCCGGTTCGAACACTGATGCGGTCCGCGTCAAGGACCTCGTCAAACGCTTCGGGGCCTTCACGGCCGTCGCCGGCATATCCTTCTCCGTCAGGCGGGGCGAGATCTTCGGACTCCTCGGCCCGAACGGCGCCGGCAAATCGACGACGATCCGCATGCTCTGCGGCATCATCCGCCCAACCTCCGGGGAGGGACATGTCGCCGGCTACGACCTCTTCACCGAGTCCGAGCGGATCAAGGAGCACATCGGGTACATGTCCCAGCGGTTCTCGCTCTACGAGGACCTGACGCCCTTCGAGAACATCCGCTTCTATCTCGGCATCTACAACGTGCCGGTGCAAAGCTGGCCCGAGAAGATCGACCGGACCCTCGCCATGACCCGCCTGGAGGACGCCCGAAACCGCCTGACCCGCGACCTGCCCCCCGGCCTCCGGCAGCGCCTCGCCCTCGGATGCGCCCTCCTCCACCAGCCCGCCGTGCTGTTCCTGGACGAGCCGACCTCCGGGGTCGACCCCCTCACCCGCCGCCGCTTCTGGGAGTTCATCCGGGAGTTGGCGGAGGGCGGCGTGACGGTCTTCGTCACGACCCACTACATGGACGAAGCCGAGCACTGCGGGCGGATCGTCATGATCCACGACGGGGTGATCGTCGCGGAGGGCTCCCCGGCCGCCATCATCGCCGAGCACCTGCCGGAGGGCGGAGGAGGACTGAACGAGGCCTTCGTGGCCCTGATGCGGAGGAGGCGTCCATGAGGCCCGCCGCCGCCAGGGCCATCGCCCGCAAGGAATACTATCACCTGATACGGGACTTCCGCAGCCTCTACCTGGCCTTCGCCATCCCCCTGCTCCTGATCCTGATCTTCGGCTACGCCCTCAGCCTCGACGTCGAAAACGTGCGCACGATGGTCGTCGACTACGACCGGACGCCGCTTTCCCGCGACCTGATCCAGCGCCTCGACGCCACGGTCGCCTTCCGCGTCGTGGCGCACCTCCCTCGCAGCGAGGACCTCGCGGCCGAACTCGATGCAGGGCGGACCACCCTCGGAATCGTGATCCCGCCCGGCTGGAGCGCGGAGCTCCGGGCCGATCGCCAGGCGCCGCTCCAGGTCCTCATCGACGGGAGCGACCCCAACTTCGCCGGCATCACCAAAAGCTACGCCGAGGCCTTCATCCAGGGCTACAACCTCGCCCGGCTTCAGGCCTTTCTCGACCGCAGCGGCATGGGCCCCATCGACATCCCGGTCGAGGGCCGCGTACGCGTCTGGTTCAACGAGGATTTGGAGAGCCGGAACTTCATCGTGCCGGGGATCATCGCCATCATCATCATGATCGTGGGCGCCATGCTGACGAGCCTGGTGATCGCGAAGGAGTACGAAGACGGCACCATGGAGACGATCCGCTCCCTTCCGGTGACCGCCCTGGAGTTCCTCATAGGGAAGGCGGTCCCCTATTTCTTCATCGCGCTCGTCGATGTCCTGATCGCGGTCCTGATGGGCCAGGTCCTCTTCGGCGTCGTCATGAAATCGAGCTTCTGGCTGATGATCCTGGCCTCGGCCGTCTACCTCTGCGTCGCCCTCAGCCTGGGCTTCCTGATCTCCATCCTGACGAAGTCCCAACTGGTCGCCAACCAGTTGGCGGTGCTCGTGACCTACCTGCCTTCGCTCCTCCTCTCCGACTTCGTCTTCCCGGTCGTCAACATGCCGCCGCTCCTCCAGAAGGTCACGGCCATCGTGCCGGCGACCTATTTCATCGACATCATGAACGGCCTCTACCTCCGGGAACTCGGGTTGGCCCATCTCTGGACCAGCTATGCCGTGCTGCTCGGGATGTTCGCCGCGCTCGGGATCGGCACGCTTCTGGCGCTCAAACGGGAAGGACTCTGAACATGAAGAGATTGCGGATCAGGGAACTCGTCAGGAAGGAATTCATCCAGCTGTTTCGGGACCGCAAGAACCGGCCGCTGCTGATCATCACGCCCCTCGTGCAGTTGATCCTCTTCGGCTACGTCGTCAGCACGGACGTCAGGGATATCCGCCTCGCCCTGGTCGACCAGAGCCGCACCGTCGAAAGCCGCATGCTGCAGGATGCCTACGATGCCAACGAGACCTTCCGCATCCTCCTCTTCCCGGAGGACACCCGGGGACTTGAGCAGGCCCTGCTCGAACGGCGCGTCGACATGGCGGTGGTCATCCCGCCGGATTTCAGCGCGACGCTCCGCTCGGGCCGGACGGCCGATGTGCAGATCCTCGTCGACGGCAGCATGAGCAACATGGCCTCGGTGCGCATCTCCCACACCCTCACCGCCCTCCAGGGGCTGAACGACCGCTTCGTCCGGGAGCTCTACCCCCAGCACCTCGAATACGGCCGGATCGACGGGCGCATCCGCACCTGGTACAACCCGAACCTCGACAGCCAATACTTCTATGTGCCCGGCATCGTGGCCTTTCTGATCATGCTCTTGACCCTGCTTTTCACCTCGATGGCCATCATCCGCGAGCGGGAGGCCGGCACGATGGAGCAGTTGATCGTCACCCCGCTGACCCCCTCCGAGTGGATCCTCGGCAAGACCATCCCCTACATCCTGATCGCCCAGGCCCAGATGCTGGGGGTCACGATCTTCGCCGTCTGGTGGTTCGAGGTCCCCATGGTCGGGAGCGCGCCCCTGCTCTTCGGCGCCACCTGCCTCTTTCTCCTGAGCACACTCGGGATCGGGCTCTTCATCTCCACCATCTCCACCACTCAGCAGCAGGCCATGATGACCACCTTCTTCTTCATGGTCCCGTTCTTCATGCTGAGCGGGTTCGTCTTCCCCATCTCCAACATGCCCCTGCCCGTGCAGTGGTTCACCCACCTCAACCCGCTCAGGTATTTCCTGGTCATCATCCGCGGCATCTTCCTCAAGGGGACCGGCTTCGAGACGCTTTGGCCCCAATTCGCCGCCCTGGCGCTTCTGGGCACAGCTGTCTTCGCGGCGGCGGTCGGCCGTTTCAGCAAACACCTCGATTGAAACGAAACGGCGGCGAATTCGGCCGGAAAAGCCGCTTTCGCACAAAAGCGAAGGAAGTCGGCTAAAACGGCCCTTTCCGGATGGGAACCCATAGGGATTCCGGGCGCCGGCGGTAGCAACCGAGCCCCCCGCCGGCCTGGACCCGGTCTACGGAGACACCTTCAGCTTCTGCCCCGGTTGGATAACGTCCTGCGCCGTCAGACCGTTGAGCTGCCGCAGCTTGTCGACGCTCAGGTTGTGCTTCAAGCCGATGCGGTAGAGGGTGTCCCCCGACTGGACCGTATAGACGCGGGAGGACGCCGTGGCGGCAGGCTTGGAAGCCGCCTTGGGGGCCGGGGCCGGTTTGGCGGCCGCCTTCGGGGCTGCAGGCCGGGCAGCCTGACGGGAGGCCGAATCGACCTGGCGCGCAAGGCCCTGCAGCTGGGAACCGATGTCCTGCTGATTTCGGTTCAGCTGCGAAACAAAATCCTTCACCGAGGCCTGCTCCTGCTCGAGCGCGGCAAGCCGCTCCGAAAGCTCGGTCCACTTGCCTGTCTGCCCCTCCATCTGGACGATCTTCGCCTCCAGGGCCGCCACCTTTTCCTCGAGCTTGATGTCATTGCGCCCGCGGCTGCTCAGGAATAGAAGCACGATGATCAGCAGCATCAGCCCCACTGCGGCGATCAGGATGGGCTTGAGCAGGGACCCGCCCGGGGAGGATCCTGCCGGCCCCATTCCGCTCCGGTCATTCCTGTCCGCATAATCGAATGCCTCGGTGGTTTCCTCTTCCATCTCGTCCAGATCCCTGTCCTTGTCTTTCAACATGACTCTCTCCTCGCCCCCTTAAAAGCTCCATAATGTCCATTCCCAAATATCCTTCAGCACGCCCGGCGTGCGCACGTCCATCCACCCTTCTCCCAGCGGGTCGACGACCCCCCGGAAACGAAGAGATTTCTTCACACCCTGCGGGTGCTCAGTCCCACCCCTGCGGGGCGGGTCCCGGTTCATGAAACTCAAGGATATGAAGCGCTTGCGCAAAGGCGACCGGCAGACCGCCGCCCGGCAATGGTGCGAATCGATGCCCGGACCGGCCAAGCAACCCTTTCCGGATGGAAACTGAGTTGTACCGCGAAATCATTTCCGGATGGACACAGGTTAACCTAAAAAAGCCCCCGCTTCAAGGAATCGCCGAATGGACCCGGCGGAATTCTCACCGCGTCGAGCCCTCTCCCGGCGCCAAAAAGAGCTTGAAAAGAACCGGTGCTTATGCTGTAATTTTTTTAAGCCTTTCTTGGAATGATTGGAAATGGAGTTTCCGTATGGACTCCGGCCCGGCCTGCGGCGGCCGAACCGGAAAGTGCAGGTCTGCCTGTGGGCGCCGTGGCCCGTAGGCCCGGGGCGCCATAAGAGGATTTCACCTGCTCTGGCATTCGACATCCGGGGGTTTGCCTTCTGTTGCGGATCATCGGCGGGTTCAGTCAGGCTGACCCCCGCAACCGGAAAGGAGGTGCACCATGAAGGCAGGGCTTATTTTTACGGGCACGGGTCCCATTCTGATCCTCACCACTTACGATTCATTCAAGGACGAGAAACTGGTTAAAAAGTTGGCAACCAAAGGAATCAACAAATTCATCGCGTGTGAACTGCCGCTCGAAACCGTCAAGAAAAAATACGGCAACCATTACACCGTCGTGATGGGCGACCTCAAGCAGACCGACGACCTGCGGGTTCTGGACTACAACGGCTACAACGTCTTCTATAACTTCACCTTTGCCGAGATGGGCAAACCTGTGTACCACGAACCGTGACACATGATGCCGCAGGGAGCCGGCCCCCTTCTGAGCCGGCTTCCTCCCGTCATCGGGAGAAGGGCGCCCCTGCAGCTCCGGGGAACTTCCTCCAAGGCCCGCTCAAAAGGTGTTACGCCAGCGCGCCGGGAAAACCGGAAAATGGATCGTTCTCTTATTCAACACTCAAGAGGTGGAAGAGCATGCGTATTCTCCTGAAGAAAATCCTGTGCGGCATCGATTTCTCCGATTTCTCGAACCAGGCCTTGGCTTACAGTATGGCGCTCGCCAAGGAGTACAAGGCCAAACTCTACGTCTGCCACGTCATCGATCTGCCCGCGGCCACCATGTACGGGGAGGGCATGGCCGACCCCCTTCTGCACGAGCGCCGGATCACCGACTACGCCTATGAATATCTCAATCGGTTGATCGGAGACGCCCCCATCGTCTGGGAGCCGTTTGTCACCGTCGGGCACACCGCCGATGAACTCTCCCGCCTCGCCGCCGAAAAGGAGGCCGACCTGGCCGTGGTGGCCACACACGGACGCTCCGGGCTCAAACGCATGCTTCTCGGTTCGGTTACGGAGCGCCTGATGCACACCCTGCCGTGCCCGCTGCTGGCCGTGCGCGGACCGGAGAAGGGCGCCGAGGTGCTCACCGCGGCCTCCGTACCGTTGAAGCGGATCCTGGTGGGATGTGATTTCTCGCCCTATTCCGACCTCGCGTTCGAGTATGCCCTGAGCCTTGCCCAGGAGTTCGAAAGCGAGCTGCATCTCGTCCATGTCATCGAACCGCCGGTCTACGAACATATCGCCAAGACCGAGGCCGACGTGGAAGAAGGTCTGACTGAAGACCTGCGGCTCCAGATCAGGGACACCCTGGAAAACCTCGTGCCGGAGGACGCCCGCGCCTGGTGCAAACCGAAGACGAGCCTCCTGGCGGGCCATGCCCATGAGGAGATCACGAAATACGCCCTCGTGAACAAGATGGACCTGATCGTCCTCGGCGTGCGCGGTCAGGGACTCGTAGAAAAACTATTCATCGGCTCCACCACCGACAGGGTCATCCGTCAGGCCCAGTGCCCGGTTCTGTCGGTCCGCCCCAAATCCGAGCCCGAACAGCCCTAGCAGTCGGCTCGGCGGCCCGGGGCATTCCCGCTCCGGGCCGAACATCTTTCCTGGGAGCCCTCCTACTCCCCCACGATGCGGTCGAGCAGCTCCCCGATGGCCGCCAGGTGACCTTTCTCCTCCTCCGCGGTCTTGAAAAGCACCTTTTGCGCCTTTTGGTCGCTCACCTTATCGGTGAAGCGCAGATAGAGGTCCAGGGCCTGGGCCTCGACCATCATGGCAAGCTGCAAACACTCCCCCGGGGACGCGAAGACGCGCTCATTCTCTTTCAGAAAGTCATCCAGGCGGAATCCCCCCTCCACCCTCCGGTAATCGGCATTCGCACGCAGCGCCTCTTTGCCGCCCTTTTCAGGGAGGATCTCGTCATAAAGCTCGACGAGGGCCTGTTTGTGCTTCTCCTCGAACGATGCGAGGCGCTCGAGGAGCGCCGCCGCCTCCGGATCCCGTGTCCGCTCGACCGCCCGCCCGTAGAACCGGGCGAGCCCCTCCTCCATCCCGTACGCGATCCCGATCATGCCGGCTGCAGACTCCTCGCCGCTGATCATGTCCATGTTCAATTCCACCGGGCCCCGGGCCTTAACCCCTTTCCAGGCCCTGATGCCGCCCTTCATATCGTAGACCTGTTCAAACCCTTTGCCCTTCAGCATCTGCGCAGCGACACGGCTGCGCCCCCCGATGGCTCAGTAGACGAAGAGCGGTTGATCCCGCTTCAACTCCTCCGCCCTGCCCTCGAGCTCGGGCAGGGGGATCAGCCGGGCCCCGGGGATATGCCCCTTCTCGTACTCGCCCGGCTGGCGGACATCCAGGAAGGTGTAAGTCCCCGCCTCGTGCCCGGCCATGAAGGTCTTGACCTCCTCCGGCGGCAGGGAATCGACGTGCCCGAACAGATGCTTGATGGAAATCATGGCACCCCTTTCCGTTCCAGATGAACAATACGGTCTAAACATTCAAAATAAAAGAGCAATACTGGCAACGCAGTCTCTGACACGACCCCGTTTCCAGGCCGGAAATGAGGATTTTTGGCCAATATCAAGGCGATCAAGCGTTTGTGCGGAGGCGACCTGTAGGTCGCCGCACAAGCAAACGTGCAGATTGACGCCGAGATTGGCCAAAAAGACCATTTCCGCCCGGGAATGAGGATTTTTGGCCAATATCAAGACAATCAAGCGTTTGTGCGGAGGCGTACGATAGTACGCCGCACAAGCAAACGTGCAAATCAACGCAGAGACGGGTCCAAAAGACCATTCCCGCCCGGAAATATACGAGTCCGATACAGAAATCCCATTCTCACCAGCATGAGTCGCCTCCCTGGAAACGAAGTCTCTGACACGACCCCGTTTCCAGGCCGGAAATGAGGATTTTTGGCCAATATCAAGACAATCAAGCGTTTGTGCGGAGGCGACCTGTAGGTCGCCGCACAAGCAAACGTGCAGATTGACGCCGAGATTGGCCAAAAAGACCATTTCCGGCCGGAAACTAGGCTTGGATCGGCCCGTGCATCCGCTCCCGCATCAGGCGGATCGTTCCGGCATAGTCGGCCGTGCCGAAGATGGCGGACCCCGCCACGAAGACATCCGCCCCGGCCGCCGCGACCTTTCCGATCGTATCCGGTCCGATCCCGCCGTCCACCTCGACGGCGGTTCGAAGCCCCCTCTCCTCGATCATCCGCCGCAGCCGCTCGATCTTCGGGATGACCCCCGGGATGAACCGCTGGCCGCCGAAGCCCGGGTTCACCGTCATCAACAGGACCATGTCGAGGTCGGCCAGGACATATTCCAGAACCTCGAGCCCGGTCGCAGGATTGAGGGAGACGGCGGCCTGCACGCCGAGATCCTTGATGGCGTGGATGCTCCGGTGGAGGTGGCGCAGGGTCTCCGGGTGGACCGTCAGGATGTCCGCGCCGGCCTTGGCGAACTCGCCCACATAGTGGTCCGGGTCGGAGATCATCAGGTGGACATCCAGCGGCAGCGTGGTCGCCCGCCGCGCCGCCTCGACGATCAGGGGCCCGATGGTGATGTTGGGCACGAAGTGCCCGTCCATGACATCGATGTGGATCATATCGGCCCCGGCGGCCTCCACTGCGCGGATCTCTTCCCCAAGCCGCGTGAAATCGGCCGAAAGGATGGAAGGGGCTATCTTTCCCAATGTATTTCTCCTGTCTGTGATGGATTGATCAGGTTTCTAGAACGGGCCCATGGACCGAAACGCTCGCTTGATGCCGCTCGATGCCACGCCGCCCATGCCCGCGCAGG
This sequence comes from uncultured Desulfatiglans sp., assembly GCA_900498135.1. Lineage (NCBI taxonomy): Bacteria > Pseudomonadati > Thermodesulfobacteriota > Desulfobacteria > Desulfatiglandales > Desulfatiglandaceae > Desulfatiglans > uncultured Desulfatiglans sp. Next base: position 3,473,967 of record LR026961.1, on the reverse strand, counting down.
GGTCCGGCTCCCGCCCCTGCGGCCCGGCGCAGCGCACCCTCACCCCGAACGGCCGGGCATTCCGGCTCGATCCCCGCCCCTGCGCCTCAGGAGCGCGCCGAAAAACCCGTCGAGCCCGTGGACATGCGGCAGGATCTCGAGGAACCCGTTCGCGTCGATGAGGGGCTGAACCCCTTTCGGCGCGCAGGCGCGAAGATCCTCCTGCACCATCTCGGGCCGGGTCGCCAGGAACGCCGCGACGACCTCTTCGTTCTCTTCCCGGGTCAGCGTGCAGGTCCCGTAGAAGAGCACCCCGCCCTCCTTCAGGAGCGGGGCCGCGCCCTGCAGGATCCCCAGCTGAAGCCGCGCCAGGCGCCCGATGTCCTCCGCGCGGCGGCGCCACTTGATGTCGGGGTGTCCGCTGATCACGCCCAGCCCCGAGCACGGCGCATCGACGAGGATCCGGTCGAAACGGGTCCGGAAGACGTTCGCGAGGCCGCCGACGGCGTCCGCCGCAACCGGATGGATGCATCCGGCGACGCCGAGGCGCCGCGCCGCCGCCTGGAGCGCACGGAGGCGCCGCTGCTGGAGGTCGACCGCCGCGACAAGCCCGCGCCCTTCCAACCGTTCGGCCAGGTGGGTCGTCTTCCCGCCGACCCCCGCGCACAAATCCAGGATCCTTTCCCCCGGTTCCGGCCCCAGCAGCTGGGAAAAGAGCTGCGCCCCCTCGCCCTGGACCTGAAAACATCCTTCCCGGAAGGTCTTCAGACGTTCGACGCCTCCTTTCACACCGCGAAGGACGAGCCCCTCGGGGGAATAGGCCGTCCTTTCGGCTGCAACCCCTTCGTCGGCCAGGGCGCGGATCAGGGCGCTCCGTCCGATCCTCATCCGGTTGACCCGCACAGTCAGGTCCGGGAGCCGGTTGCCGGCCGCCATCAGATCTTCGGCCGCGGGCATCCCCCACTCCTTGAGCCACCGGTCCACAAGCCATTCCGGGTACGAGTGGACGACCGCCAGGTGCCGAAGCAGCTCCCGCTTGCGGTCCGGAAAGGCCGTCGGCACCCCCCCGCGGCAGATTCCGCGCAGCAGTCCGTTGACGAACCCGGCGATGTGCGGCTTGGCGGAAGCCCGCGTCTGTTTGACCGCCTCGTTGACGGCCGCCGATGCGGGGATTCGGTCCATGCGAGTGATCTGAAAGACCGCGAGGCGGAGGATGTTGAGCACGCGGGGCTCTATCCGGCCGAAGGGAAAACGCAGATTCCGCGCAATGATCCAGTCGAGCCGCGCCCGCCAGCGCATCACCCCCTGGACCAGCTGAACCGCGAGGGCGCGGTCCCGTTCATCCGGCATGGACGGCCAGTCCAGGATGTCCCGCGCCCCGCCTTCCAGACGCTCCGAAGGCCCCTCCAGGGCGCAGAGGGCCTCGAGCGCGGCGTCACGCGGTCCCATCGGCCCGCCCGGCCAGGAACCGCTTGACCCCCTGCTCGACCATCGCGATGTCCACATCCGTGTCGAAGCACGGCCCGTTGGGGCGCCGGTTGAAGATGCCGAAGACCGGGATCGGGTAGCTGTCCTGGATGCCGCTGGTCAGGTCCCGTTCACAGGCCACGCCGATGATCAGATCCGGCTTCTTTTCGACGACGATGCGCCGCGCCAGCGTCCCCCCCGTGGCGACCGACATCGACACGCCGTGCCTTTCCGCGAGTTCGACGAGGTCCTTGATCCGGCACTTCCCGCAGCGCTTGCACCTGGCCACGTCGACCGTGATGCGGACCGCGCATTCGTGGAACTGCAGGCAGTGCGGGAGAAGGATCAGCAGCTTCTGCGGGCGCACCCGCCCGCACTCGGCCAGGACCAGCTGATTGTTGATGGCGACGAAAGAGCGCCGGATCTCGTCCTTTCCGATCCGGAAACACTTCCCGAGGACGACCAGCAGAGGAAAGAGGAAACGGATGACCGCGCCGCGGATGCGCCGGTTGAAAAAGAGGTTCTTTCCGCGGATGATGGTGAAGACGAGGGTCAGGGCCCCTCCGAGGATGAAGCAGACCACGGCCCCTAGGACCACGGCGAGGACGACGGGCATGCTCGGGTGGATTGCGCTCAGGCCGACATAGGGGACATACCAGAGGAGAAAGGCGAGGACGAGCAGCACCAGGCACAGAACCAGGAGCAGAAAGATGAAGATCCGCTTGCGCGGCGCCATCGCCGGGTCGACCCCGGAGAGCACGCGGTGAGAAAGCGGGTCGTCCGAGGGCGCGCCCTGGGAGCCCGCCGCGTAAACCTGTGCCGTGCGTTTCCTCATAGCGGCGAATCCAAAACCGCCCCTTGGGGAATCGGGAAGCCCCGCAGGAAATCCTCCGCCGGCATACGGCGTTTGCCCGGCATCTGCAGGGCGCCGACCGCCAGGACCCCTTCGCCCGCCTCGATCAACAGGCGGCCTTCCGCATAGCCCAGGACGCGCCCGGGGCGCGGGGCCTCTTCCGCTTCTTCCCGAAGGACACGCGGTTCGAAGAGCTTGAGCCTCAGGTCTTTGAACAGGGTGAAAGCCCCGGGAGACGGGTCCATGGCGCGGATGCGCGCCGAGACCGCCGCGGCGGACTCCTCCCAGCGGATGGCGGCATGCTCCTTGGTGATCTTCGGGGCATAGGTCATCCGGTCTTCGTCCTGCGGCACCGCCTCCAGCGTGCCGGCCTGAATCCGCCGGAGCACCTCGGCGAGAAAGGGGCCAGAGAGCTGCGCCAGCCGGTCGTGAAGGCCCCCGAAGGTCTCGTCCTCACCGATGGCGACCCGGCTCTGCAGCAGGACCGGTCCGCTGTCGAGCCCCTCTTCCATGAGCATCGCCGTCAGGCCGGTCTCCTTCTCGCGGTCGAGGATCGCCCACTGGATAGGCGCGGCCCCCCGGTAGCGGGGAAGGAGCGAGGCGTGGATGTTGACGGCCCCGCAGCGTGGCAGTTCGAGAAGCGGGCGCTTCAGCACCTGCCCGAAGGCGATGACGATCAGCAGATCCGGATCCAGGGCGCGCATTTGTTCGAGGAACGCCTCATCGGAAACCTTCTCCGGCTGGAGGACCTCGATCCCCGCCGAGAGCGCCGCCTCCTTCACCGCGGAAAACACCACGCTCCGCCCGCGCCCCTTCCGCCGGTCAGGCTGGGTTACAACGGCCGCCACCCGATGCCCCTCCTCCAGGCAGGCCTCGAGCCCGGGCACCGCGAACTCGGGCGTCCCCATAAAAACGATGCGCGCGTTTTCGGGCAGAGGACCGAGGATCCGCCTGTCGGAATTTCGCATCAAACCGCCGATGTCGCTCACGGATTCTTGAGCCGCTTCTGCAGCCTGCGCTTGTACATGCTGCGCTTCAAGCTGCTGATGTGATCGATGTAGAGGACCCCGTCCAGGTGATCGATCTCGTGTTGGAGACAGACCGCCAGCAGATCATCGGCCTCGATCTCCTGCGCTTTTCCAAGGCGGTCGATGCCCCGCACCAGCACGTGGGCCGTCCGGTTGACGTCGGCCGTGTAGTCCGGCACGCTCAGACAGGCCTCGGACCACACGATACGCCCTTCACCAGAGGCGATGACCGGGTTGATGAGAGCGAAGGGGTTCTTCTCGTCCGTTCCTGGATGCCGCTCGAAAACGATGACCCGCCTCAGTTCGCCTACCTGATTGGCTGCCAGACCGATGCCCGGTGCGGCATGCATCGTCTCGATCATATGGTCGATCAGCTCCTGCACCTCGCCGTCGATGGCCTCCACCGGCTCGGCCACCGTCTTCAGGATCGGATCGGGGTAGGTGAGGATCTCCAGTATGCCTTCTTTCTGTTCCATAACTTTCCATGACACCGGGAAGCGGCGGCAAGCACGCTCCGGCATCCCTCCTGCTGCTGACAGGCCCCCTCCCTCAAAAAATCCGGGCATCCCTCCCCCTTTGCATGCGCCGGGGGGGTCTGCCCTCATCCTGCGATCGAGGCCTGGTCCGTCTTCACCCCGGAGGGGCATTCGATGCCCCTGACGGCATCGATCTCGCTGTGCCCGGCCCGCGGGCCCCATCCTGGAAGCCGCCAAACAGCCGGACGCAGACCCTTATGCGGAGCCGAAGACAGGTTCGTTTCGGAAAATCATTTTCGCTTGGGTTTCAACCTTTTTATTTTAAGCAAGACTCGCAGACAAATCAAGGTAAACGCCGCAAAACCTGCTTGACTTTTCTATGCCATCCCTCTAATGAGTTTCCATCCGGAAATGGTCTTTTTGGCCAATCTCGGCGTCAATCTGCACGTTTGTTTGTGCGGCGACCTACAGGTCGCCTCCGCACAAACGCTGGATTTCCTTGATATTGGCCAAAAATCCTCATTTCCGG
>LR026961.1:3421464-3469485 GCA_900498135.1 uncultured Desulfatiglans sp. | reverse complement strand
CGTCAATCTGCACGTTTGTTTGTGCGGCGACCTACAGGTCGCCTCCGCACAAACGCTGGATTTCCTTGATATTGGCCAAAAATCCTCATTTCCGGCCGGGGAAGCGGCTCGTGCCTGGTAAGGAGCCTTTTGCGGATGGGGAAACGGGGCCTGCCGAGTGAAAAAACATTGCCGGATGGAGTAACAGCGCATTTTGGATGGAGAAGTCATTTCCACAGGGGGTAACCGGCCCTCAGCGAACAAAACAACCGTTTCCAAAGGGGAAACGGTTTGTCATCGGTGAAGAACCGGATGGACGGTGCTATGTTGGATCAGATCGCGAAATTTCTTTTCGAAGTGGGGATGCTTAAGAAGACCCCCCGAACCGGCTACCAGTTTCTCGGCTCCGGCAGGGAATCGGTGGCGGCACACTCTTTCCGCACGGTGGTGATCGGCTACGTGCTTGCCTCACGCACGCCCGGCGTCGACCTCAGCCGGGTGATCCAGCTGTGCCTCTTCCACGACCTGCCCGAGGCCCGCACGGGCGACCACAACTACGTCAACAAACGCTATGTGACGGTCGACGAGGTGCGCGCGCTCCAGGACCAGGTCGGCGGCCTACCGTTCGGCGCCGACATCCTCTCCCTCTTCAATGAATTCAACGAGGGAGCGACGATCGAGGCCCGGCTCGCGAAGGATGCCGATCAGCTGGACCTCATCCTGGAATTGAAGGCCTACAAGGACCTGGGAAACCCGCACGCCGAGGACTGGCTCTCGTTCGCCCTGCAGCGGCTCTCGACGGACGAGGCGCGGGCGCTGGCGCATGTCGTGCTCGAAACCGATTGGACCGACTGGTGGTTCGACAAGCAGACGGACTGGTGGGTCAACGGCCCGAACGGCCGCCGCGACGTTGAATAGGCATCGATTGTCCGCTCATGGGGCGGCATCCCCCATCCTCGAGTCCTGCACCATCCGTTCGAACTCCCCCAGGAACCCCTCGAAGACCTCGAAGGCCTCCCCCACGAAGGCCAGGCCGTCGAGGTCGATCCCCACACCCCGGAGCAGCGCGGCGGGCTCCGCGCTCCCGCCCGCTTCGAAAAGCCGGTTGAGCCTTGCGGCGAACCGCGCCCCTTCATCCAGATACCGCCGATAGAGAACCGCCGATATCAGCTGCCCGTACACATAGACCCAGCAGGTCAGCGGCCGATGGAAAAGGTGCGGGACGAGCACCCAGCCGTCCCGGTAGGCGCCGGGCATCTCTATGCCGTCCGCGTAAAGCCGGCTGTTTTCCTCCATCCAGGCCCCGCCGATGAAATCCGCATCGAGCGGGCTGACCCTCCGCCGCCGGTTCAGCGCCAGTTCGAAACGGGTCAGCACGCTTTGGCGCATAACCGTCGCAATGAAGCCCTCGATGCATGCGGCGGCAAGCTGCATGCCCACCTCCGCCGGCGCGCCTTCCACCGCCCACTGCCGGCAGGCGAGCAGCTCGAAGAGCGTCGCGGCGGCCTCCTCCACCACCCGCGACCCGTCGAAAACGAGGCCGCTCTGCCGGGCGGCAAGGGTATAGTGGACCGCATGTCCGATTTCGTGGGCGAGCGTCAGAAAATCCCGAAAGGAACCGGTGTAGGAGAGAAAGACATACGGCAGCCTCTGGGGCGGAGGTGCATGGCAGAAGGCGCCTCCCTGCTTCCCGGCCTTGGGCGCGGCATCTATCCGGCCATCGGTAAAAACCCGGCTCACGGCTTCGTGCCAGGCGGGTGCGACGGCGCCGGCCGTCCGTTCAAGCCGCCTCCTCGCCGCCCCGAAGGAAGCGCTGCAGGCTCCTCGGCCCCACGGGGCCGCGAGATCCTCCATCGCCAGCCGTGCGGATCCGAACGCTGCGGCCTTCAGGCGAAAATACCGAGTCGCCAGGGAATAGCGGGGTTCCACCAGGTCAAGGAGTTCGGAAATCTTCTTTGCCTCGAAGCCGCCGGCAAGCGCGGCTGCATCGAGCGGGGAGCCGAATCCGCGTGCAGAGGTGTCCAGGATCTCGTGGTGAGTCAAGGTGTCGAGGGCGAAGGCCATCTGAGGGATGCAGGGATCGAGCGCCTGATAGATTCCGTGGAAGGCCGCCTTCCGCCGACGCGCATCCGCCGCACCCAGACGCCCGAGGGCCTCGGGCAGGCCGATCGGCCTGCCGCCGCGCCGGGGCTCCCGAATCCGCAGGGCGCCGAGCGTCATGTCGTAGAAGAGGCGCCAGGCCTCCCGGGCCGTCAGGTCCCGGTCGAGAGCCAGATGCTCGGCCGCCTCCGGCAGAAAAGCAGGGGCCTGCCGGATGATACGCCGCAGGTAGGGGCCGTATCCACGGCAGGCGGGATGCGCGGCAAGATCCGCCAGGGTGCCGGGCCCCATCCGCGCCAGCTGCAGCGGGAAGAAAATCAGGAGTTTCTTCACCGCTCCGAGGATCCCGGAGGCACGTCCGTAAAGGGCGCGCGAGGCCTCCCCCTGGGTGTCGGCGGCCAACAGGAGCATCGCGTAACCCAGGGGCCGGAGGATCCTCTCCCGGCAGGCCTCGAAGGCCTCCAGAGCGCGGGCGGCCTCCGCCGGCTCGACGCAACGCTCCTGCACCCGCCCCTCCCACGAGTGACGGAACACCTCTGCCGCGACCAGGGCCTCCCCCAGGTCGCGTTCGATGGCCGGGTCCAAAGGACTGTCGTACAGGACGCTCAAATCCCAGCTCGGGGGCCCTGCCTCCCGATCACCCATACGCCCGTCCCGCGAAGGGCCCCGGGACGGCATGGGTTCTTCCACCCGAAGACCTGCCCGGCTGATGGAGTCTGCACTCTTCACACGTTGCATCCATGGTGCTCCATTCTGCGATTCCGGCCGCTCTGCAGCCGGATCCGGCAGGTCCCGGGGGAGGCCGCCTTCAGGGCGGCGCCTACATGGGGACGAAGTTGTTCGCCTCGAAGTACTCTTCCTTGAGGGATTCCAGCTCCTTTTCGAAGGCCCGGTAATGATCCTCTTCCCACTCGGCCAACTCCTGGTAAAAGGCCTTGACCTCCGGTTCTTCGGCTTCCTCGGCGCGTGCGCGGTAGAACCTCATCGCATCGAGTTCGAGCTTCAGACCGATGGTGAGCGCGCTGATCTCGAAATGGCTGTCTTTGATGCGCTTCCGAATCTCCCTGGTGAAGATGGGGTGCGCCGCATGCCGGTAGCTGTTGGTCGCGAGCGCCCGCTCGAGGTCGTAGGCGCCCTTCTCCACAAGGTTCTTGTACTGGTGCTGGAGATACTTGAAGTGCCCCATCTCCTCCTGGGCCATCCTCCTGAAGGTCTCCTTCCCCTGCGGATCGCTCGTCGCCTCGGCCGCATTCTTGTAGAAATAATGCCCCGCGAGCTCCGCCTGCATCGCCGTCTTCAGTCCCTGCAGCAGCTTCTTCTCCGTCTTCTCCATGCCCAACCTCCACCCTCTCGATGGTTGCCCCGCGCCCGGCCGCTGATGTCGAAGCCGGACAAGCGATCCGCATTCCGGCCGCGGCCCGCCCTTTCGACACAGGGGCATGCCACGGCGCCTCCGCGGCCCGGCGGCCTCAGCCTGAGCACATCGGCGCGGACGCCTATCCGGCTCCAGCCTGCAGCCTTGGTTCTCCGCGCTCTCGTGGTCTCAGGCCAAGCGCAGCGGCCGCACTCTCCGATCCGCGCCTCCCATTCTCAACCATAGACGCTACACCGCCTCAGGCGGACTGCATCGTGAACCGCCACTGGCAGAACATCGTTTCCGGATGCGGGTCGGGCGGCGCAAACAGGCATTCGACCCGGATGCGGTCATCCACCGCGTGCGCAAAGCTCTCGAACTCGCCCCGGTGCATCTCCTTGCAGACGTACTCCCCGAGTCCACGCTTCAGGCGCGCCTCCTGCGTCGGACACGAAGGAACGGAGATCAGGACCTCGTCCGGCCCCGCCTCGATCTCGTACCCCACCAGGATGCACCAGGGAAAGTACCGGAGGGCCTCTACGAAGCCCTCGAGGCCTTTCGCCCGGATGCCGAATCGCTGCACCAGGTCCTTGGCCGCCATGGCCGGCACCCTGCCCCACACCTGTTCGTTCAGCCTCTCGGCCGTCGGCTGCCCGAACCGCTCGGCCGCATAAATGAACCAGAAGGCGTCGATAACACGGTAATGCCAGAGCAGAAAGGCGATGTACTTCCGGAGATCCTCCGCCTCCATCTCCTCGAAGATGCGCAGATCCATGAATGGTGCCTCCACCGTCGAAAGGGTTTCCGCCCCGCTCGACACCTCGCGCCGGCCCTGCAGGCCGCCCCGCCGCTGTTTACTTCGAGCGGACGGGAGCCCGCCAACCGGGGCGCCCGGGTCCAGCCGGCCGCGGCTGCGGCGGGCCGGTCCATGCCTGAAGGAATCGCCCGAATATCTTTGCGGATAACGCTCCGGCGCATGCCGGGTCAAACACGCCCGGTTCGCGCCCAGAAGGGATCACCCGAACATCTTTTCAGGCGGCCTGCGCTCCGGGACGTAGCGGCGAGGCATGCGCTCCTCGTTCCAATCCTCCGACACGTACAGGTTGCAGTAGCAACTGCCGTACTCGGCCACATCTGCCTCCCGGTAGACGCAGGGGCAGAGGATGTCCTTGTCCTTCTCCCGGCTGCCCGAAGCGAGCCTGCACGGACAGCACATGTACCCGTAGCGGTCCTTGTTGACGAGCAGGGCGCCGAGGAGGTCCATCACCCGCTCCCTGTCCTTGTTGAAATAGTAGCCTTTCGGCTCCTGCACCTTTCGCAGCGTCTCGTAAAGCTTCTCGACTTCGTCCATTCTCGTTCGATCCCCTTCTAATGATGTTCGTGCTCCATCTCGGCGATCGGTTTTTCCGTGAAGAGATAATCCTTCAGCTCCTTGTCGAAGGCCGGGTCGATCCGCCGGATCCATTCCATCAGCATGGCGGCGTGCTCCTTCTCTTCGTCCCGATTGTGGGCCAGGATCGCCTTCAGGCCCTCGTCCTTGCAGGCATCGACGCGCTGGTTGTACCAGTCGACAGCCTCCAGTTCCTCGATCAGAGAGATGATCGCGCGATGCATGTCTTTGGTTTCCTGCGATAATTCAGCTGCAGGCTCGTGGAGTCCCTCGTGGCCCATGATATCCTCCTTGTCTTGACAGGTTCGATTGCGTGGCCGCAGCCGGAGAACAGCCTCCGGCCGGTTCTGATGCTCTCACCTTATAAAGCGTTTGCACCCGGGGTCAATCCTTTTCTCGCCCTCGACCGCAGCACCGGCAGGTCTTCGGTCGATGAGGCAGGATGGAACGCGCCGGTATTGAACCAACCGTCGAAGAACCGCCGGCCGGCGCCCCCGGAGGCCGACCCGCCGCGCCCGCACCCCGAGGCGGAACGCCGGCCCCCGGCTTCCAGACCGGGGAGGCCCGACCGCGCTGCGGAATCGAGGCCGTGCGTGAGGATGGCCGGCCGGGAAAAAATCGCAGGAGCTTGACGCGGAGGACGCTCTTCTGGTAACAGTCTCCCCCGTATTGTGCTCGAACAGGTTGGCGCCTGAGGCGCCGGCCCGAGCCTCCGTCCGGCCATTTCGTCCTGAAGGTGCAGAGGCGGCGGACAACACCCCCTTCTTGCTGAGAGGAAAAGTGCGATCATGGGAATCCGGCAGTCCATCGCGGAGTTGATGAACCAGACCGGCGTGCAGTTCGGGACCAGCGGGGTCCGCGGCCTTGCCGCCGACATGACGGATGGCGTCTGCTACTGCTACACGGCAGCCTTTCTCCAATACCTCGAAGCGTCCGGCGGTTCCCGCCCCGGCGAGACCGTCGCCCTCGGAGGCGACCTGCGTCCGAGCACCGGGCGCATCATGCAGGCCGCCGCCCGGGCGGTCGCCGACAAGGGCTACCGGGTCGAGCACGCAGGCAGGCTCTCGAGCCCGGCCCTCGCGCTCCACGGCATCGAGGAGGGCATCCCGACCGTCATGGTCACCGGCAGCCACATCCCCGAGGACCGAAACGGGATCAAATACAACAAGAAAACGGGTGAGATTCTCAAGGCGGACGAGGCGGGGATCCGCCGGCAGGTGGTGGACCTCCCGGACAAACTCTTCGACGGCGCGGGAAGGCTCCTCGAACCGGCGGCGCTCCCCCCGCTCAGCGAGGCGGCCGGGGAGCGCTATATCCGGCGCTTCCTGGATTTCTTCCCGGCCGGCTGCTTGCAGGGGGCGCGGATCGGGGTCTACGGACATTCATCGGTCAGCCGGGAAACGATGGTGACGGTCCTCGGCCGCCTCGGCGCGGCCGTGACCCGCCTCGGGTTTTCGGAGCGCTTCATCCCGGTCGACACGGAGGCCCTGCGCCCCGAGGACGTAGCAGCCGCCGCGGAGTGGGCCCGGCAGGACCGCTTCGACGCCATCGTCTCGACCGACGGCGACGGGGACCGGCCCCTCATCGCCGACGAAGCCGGCCGCTGGCTCCGCGGGGACATCGCCGGCATCCTCTGCGCCGCCTATCTCGAGGCCGATGCGGTGGTCCTTCCGGTTTCATGCAACTCGGCCGTCGAGCGGTGCGGTTTTTTCGAGCGCGTCCACCGCACCCGCATCGGCTCGCCCTACGTCATCGAGGGGATGCTGCAGGCCGCAGCCGACGGCGCGCGCCGCGTGGTGGGCTACGAGGCGAACGGGGGGTTCATGACCGCCTCCCCGATCGCCAAGAACGGCCGGGTCCTGCCGCCCCTTCCCACCCGGGACGCCATCATCGTGCATCTCGCCCTTCTGATGGCAGCCCGGGAAGAGGGCGGACCGCTCAGTGCGCTGCTCGAAAAGCTCCCCCGGCGTTTCACCTTCAGCGACCGCCTCAAAGACTTTCCGTCCGAAACGAGCCGCCGGATACTGGAAGGACTCTCGACCGGCGGCCTCGAGCAGGACTTGAAGCGGCTCGCCGCCCTCTTCGGTCCCTCCTTCGGCCGTCCGGCCGCCTGCGACAGGATCGACGGGCTCCGCGTCACCTTCGAGGGCGGCGACGTGGTTCACCTCCGGCCCTCCGGGAATGCACCGGAGTTCCGCTGCTACACCGAGGCCGGGACCCCGGCGCGGGCAGAAGAGCTGAACCGCACTTGCCTGACGTTGATGGAATCCTGGCGCTGAATCCGCGGCCGGGCGGCTCACTCAGGCTGAATCCCTGACGGCAAGCCCTAACCGCGTGTTGCGGCAGGTTCCTCCCAAGGCCTCATCCCGCTGATCCGGACGGGTGGCTCGAAAAGCCGCCGCCTTGGTTCAGCTCGACGGGCCGCCCGCTTACGAGCCGAGGATCTCCTCGGGGATGTCTGCCAGGCGGGGATTGGCCGCGTCCTTCGGGGAAAGGAGCGGCTCGGCGACCGGCCAGGGGATGGCGAGGGCCGGGTCGGACCAGTGGATGCCGTATTCATCCCCGGGGGCATAGAAGTCGGTGCATTTGTAGACCACGTCGGCTGTTTCGCTCACCACGCAGAACCCGTGGGCGAACCCGGCCGGGATGAAGATCTGACGGTGGTTTTCGCTGGAAAGGACCGCCGAGACCCATTTCCCGAAGGTGGGGGAGCCGCGCCGGATGTCGACCGCCACATCGAAGACCTCCCCGCTGATGACGTAGACCAGCTTCGCCTGCGGATGCCGCAGCTGATAGTGGAGGCCGCGCAGGGTCCCCTTCCGCGAATGGGAGAAGTTGTCCTGGACGAACGTGCACGGGATGCCGCCCTGGTGGAAGGTCCTCTGGTGGTAGGTCTCCATGAAGTAGCCCCGCCCGTCCTCGAAGGCCTTCGGCTCGACGAAAACGACCCCCGGCAGCCCGGACTCAATAAAGTTCATCGGCATGACGGTCGTCCCCCTCTTCGAGGATATCGAGCAAATAGCGCCCGTACTCGGCCTGGTACATCTCGTCGGCGAGCCGCCGCAGCTGCCCCCGGTCGATGTAGCCCAAGCGGTAGGCGATCTCCTCGATGCAGGCGATCTTCAGCCCCTGCCGCTCCTGGATAGCCCGCACGAAGTGGATGGCGTGGTGCAGGGATTCATGGGTGCCGGTGTCGAGCCACGCATACCCGCGGCCCAGAAGCTCCACCCGCAGCTGCCCGCGCTCGAGGTAGGCGAGGTTCACGTCCGTGATCTCGAGCTCGCCTCGCGGCGACGGCTTCAGGCCTTCGGCGATCTCCACCACCCGGTTGTCGTAGAAATAGAGCCCCGGGACGGCATAGCGGGAGCGGGGCGACTCCGGCTTTTCCTGGATCCCGGTCACCCGCCCCTCCTGATCGAAGTCCACCACCCCGTAGCGCCGCGGGTCCTTCACGGCGTATCCGAAGATGATCCCCCCGCTCTCGAGCCCCCTACAGCGCTGCAGCAGCTGTGAAAACCCGTGGCCGTGGAAGATGTTGTCGCCGAGGACGAGCGCCACGCTGTCCGCGCCGATGAACTCCCGGCCGATGAGGAAGGCCTGGGCCAACCCCTCCGGGCGCGGCTGCTCCGCGTAGGAAATCGAGATGTTCAGGTTCGATCCGTCCCCCAGAAGAAGCTCGAAGCGGGGCAGATCCTCGGGGGTCGAGATGATCAGGATCTCGCGGATCCCCGCCAGCATGAGGACCGACAAGGGATAGTAGATCATCGGTTTGTCGTAGACCGGTATGAGCTGCTTGCTCAGCACGCGCGTTATGGGGTAGAGCCGGGTGCCGGACCCGCCCGCCAGAATGATGCCTTTCATTGGATGCTCCTGTTGAGATGTGCAGCCCTGGTGCATGTGCCGACATCAGGGTCCTGGTTCGCTTCCGTCAGGGTACGAGGGTCTTGCTTTCGCATCGAGGAGATCAAGCATGTGGGCGGAGGCAGCCTCCTTAGCCGCGCCGCCGGCCAAAACGCAGCGCGACGCCGGGATTGGCCCGAAAGACCGTCGCCGGGTGGACAGGCGGTTCCTGCCGGGCAAAAACCCTTTCCGAACTGGAAACCGGGATGCGCCCGACGACCCGCTGCAGCCCCTTCGGCGGGGACCGCATCAGCCGTATTGGGCCGAGACCCACCGTCGGTACTCCCCGCTCCGGACGCAGTGGATCCAGTTGCTGTGCTCGAGGTACCAGCGCACCGTCTTGCGGAGGCCCGTATCGAGGGACTCTTCGGGTCCCCAGCCGAGTTCGGTCCGAAGCCGCGTGAAGTCCATGGCGTAGCGGAGGTCGTGCCCGGGCCGGTCCTTCACGAAACGGATCAGGCTCCGGTAAGGGACCCCGTTTCCCTGCGGCCGCTCCTCCTCCAGGATGTCGCAGATCCGCTCGACCAGGGCGAGGTTTTCCATCTCCTGGTTGCCGCCGATGTTGTAGGTGGCCCCGCGGCGCCCCTCCTTCATGATGGCCCAGATCGCCCGGCAGTGGTCGCGCACGTAGAGCCAGTCGCGGACCTGGCGGCCGTCGCCGTAAATGGGCAGCAGCCGTCCTTCGCAGGCGTTCAGGACCATCAGGGGGATGAGCTTCTCCGGAAACTGGTAGGGGCCGTAGTTGTTCGAGCAGTTCGAAAGGGTCACCGGCAGCCCGTAGGTCGTGTGGTAGGCGCGCACCAGGTGATCGGAGGACGCCTTCGAGGCCGAATACGGGCTGCTCGGACAGTAGGGAGTGCTCTCCGTGAAGGCCCCCTCGCGGCCGAGGCTCCCGTAGACCTCGTCGGTGCTGATGTGATGGAACAGGCGCACCTGCCCGCTGTGGGCCCGGGCCTGTTCGAGCAGGGTGAAGGTCCCCACGATGTTGGTGCGGATGAAGGCGTCCGGCGCCACGATGGACCGATCGACATGGGACTCCGCGGCGAAGTGGCAGACGCAGTCGATCCCGTGGTCGGAAAAGACCGACTCGATGAAGGGTCCGTCGCAGATGTCTCCCTGCTCGAAGACGTAGCGCCCGGGGAAGCGCTCCTCGAGGCCCGCGAGGTTCTCCGGGTTCCCGGCGTAGGTCAGCTTGTCGACGTTGACGATGCGCCCCGTAAAGTCCGATTCCTCCAGCAGATAACGGACGAAATTGCTGCCGATGAAGCCGCAGCCGCCCGTGACGAGCATATTCCTCATGCGTTGACCTCTTCCAGCAAAGCCCTGCCGTTCAGGGCGACGAATTCTTCGAGCGCCTCTTCCCAGGGGCGCATGACATCGAGCCCCTCCTCCTTGAGGCGCCGGTTTTCCAGGATGGAGTTCCGGGGGCGCACCGCCGCCGTCGGATACTCGCTCGTGCTGCAGGGCGCCAGCCGGTGCGGCAAGGCCATGAGTTCGAGAAAGCGGCGCGCCAGGTCGTACCAGGTGCAGAAGCCCTCCCCGCAGGCGTGGAAGGTGCCGCACACCCCGGCCTCCATGACGCGGGCGATCTGCCGGGCCAGGTCCCGGGACCAGGTCGGGCAGCCGTATTGGTCGTTCACCACCCGGATGACGCGCTCCGGATCGGAGACCGCCAGGCGCAGCATGGTCTTCAGGAAGTTGTGGCCGCCCGCTCCGTAGAGCCAGGCGGTTCGAAGAATCGCGTGCCGCTCGGCGATTTCACGCACCGCCATCTCCCCCGCGAGTTTGCTCTGCCCGTAGACCGAGAGCGGTCCGGGCGCATCTTCCTCTGTGTAGGGTTCGGGCGGAACACGCCGGCCGTCGAAGACGTAGTCCGTCGAGACATGGACCAGCAGCGCCCCGTGTGTCGCGCCCGCCTCGGCGAGGTTCCGGGGCCCGAGGGCATTGACCCGCCAGGCCTCCGCGCGGTCGGTCTCGCACTGATCCACCTTCGTGTAGGCGGCGCAATTGAGGATCACGTCCGGGCGAAGGGCCTCGACCGCCTCCAGGACCGCTTCACGGTCGGCGATGTCGAGCGTCTTCGATCCCGGCGCCGACACCCGCCACGCCGCCTCCAGGACCGCCGCGCAGTCGCGCCCGAGCTGCCCTGCACCCCCGCAGATGAGGACCTGTTTTTTCATGGATGCCCCTTTACCTTCACTTGGCCGGCCCCCGTTCGCGAACGGACCCCTGCGCCGGCCCGCCCCCCGGCATGGTGATGATCACACGCGTGCCTTTCCCCTCATGGCTCTCCAGTTCGAGCGTCCCACCGTGGTCGGTCACGACCCGGTACACCTTCGCG
Source organism: uncultured Desulfatiglans sp. (assembly GCA_900498135.1). Classification (NCBI taxonomy): domain Bacteria; kingdom Pseudomonadati; phylum Thermodesulfobacteriota; class Desulfobacteria; order Desulfatiglandales; family Desulfatiglandaceae; genus Desulfatiglans; species uncultured Desulfatiglans sp. The sequence continues at coordinate 3,458,421 of LR026961.1, read as the reverse complement.
AGCCCCATGCCGACGGCATCGGGGCGGGTCGAGAAAAAGGGGTCGAGCACATAGGGCAGGTCCGATTCAGGGATCCCGACGCCGCTGTCCGCCACCTCGAGCCGCCATCCGCCTGCGGCGCCGGCCCCGGAAAGGCTGAGGCCGATCGTGCCCTCGCCCCCCTTGAGCGCCTGCAGGCTGTTCAGGAGCAGCTCCCTCAGTCCGCCGCGGAAGAGCGACGGATCCAGGCGCACCTCCACCGGATCGAGTTCCATCTCCCACTTCACCCGCTCGAGCGACCCGCGCTGCTCCAGCCGAAAGGCCTCGACGGCGGCCCGGATCGCCTCGTCGAGCCTGACGGTCTGCAGGCGCGGCTCGAAGGAATCCGCGTATGCTTTGACGCTTTCGACGATCTTCTCGAGTCGCGCCGCCCCCTCCAGGATGAACTGCAGGTAGCGGGCCTCCGTCGTGTCCTCGGACGCCTTCTTTTTCAGCCGCTGGGCGAACCCGCCGATCGACATGACCGGATTGCGGATCTGATGCGCGACGGCCAGGGCCAAATAGCGCAGGCTCTCCACCCGTTCGGCCTGGATGCGGTTCTTGTCTTCCAGGATGGTCTTTTCCCGTTCATAGAGCGCGTGGAGTTCGGTCAGATCCTCCAGCAGAACGACGACCCCTTCCACGTTGCCGTCTTCGCTCACATAGGACGTCGTCAGGAGCAGCCGAAGGGTCATCCCGTCCGGCCGGACATAATAGACCGTCCGGCGCAGATGCACACGCGCCTGCCCGACCGCATCCAGCATGACCTGGTTGAAGTCGTCGTTGGCCGGGTTCTGGAAAAAGAGCTCCCCCCAGCCCTTTCCGAGCATCTCCTGCACCGGATACCCGAGGAGCCTGCCGGCCACGGGATTGGCGATAGTCATCTCGCCCTTTCCGCTGATGACGACCAGACCTACGGGAAGACCGGTGATGATATTCTCGACGATGATCTCTTTGATAGGCTCATCTCCCCGAGGCGCACGGCCTCCGGCCTGCGCCCGGCGGCTGCCGGCTCGGCCCGGCGCACCGCTCGGGAGCATCTCAGAAAACGCCATGGGAGTCAATGACCGTCTGCCCGGGCGGTTGGGCGAAAGGCCTTTCCAGACCGGCAGGTTCCCTACTCGGACGGCTGATGGGCCTCCCTCAGAAGGTCCGTCACCGTCTTGACCGGGTTGAAGGTGACAAGCGGGACCTCTATGAAGACCGTGTGCCACCAGGCCATCCCGCCGTTCCAGAGCCCCGGGAGCTCGAGGGCCTTCAAGTCCCTCCCGCCCATCGATTTGCGCGTGATGATCACCGCCTCGGGGTCCACGAAGCGGCTGAGGTCGAAGGGGCGTCCGTCGAGGCCCCTGGTCGCGCAGACGATGTCGACCGGATTGAAATGGGTGGAAGAACGCCATCGCTCCTGCTGGGAGGCGGCCTCGAGATCGACCTGGGCCTTTTCGACGATCTGCCGGCTGATCCTGCCGCTCTTTCCTTTCACCCAGAACGGTCCGCCGCCGGGCTCGCCGGCGTTCTCCACCATGCCGCAGACGCGCAGAGGGCGCTCCAGGAGTTCGACCAGCCGCCCGCGCCAGACCTCGCCGGAAGCCCCCTTCCGTTCGGCCTCGACATCGACCCCGAGCTCGTCCCGCAGGAAGGCGGCCGCATCCTCCTCTGCACGCTCATCCGGCGCACCCCTTTCGAGGGCGTCCAGGCGTGAGAAGACCTTCGCCTGGAGGTCCAGCAGGAATCCGGCCAGGATCTTTTTCCAGCGGATGGCCGGCGGCTTCAAGCGGTCGACCGCCACGTTGTCGATGTTCTTGACGAAGATCAGGTCCGCGTCGATGCCGCCGAGGTTCCGGATGAGCGCGCCGTGGCCTCCGGGCCTGAAAAGGAGGTCTCCTTCCTCCGTCCGGAAGGGCTCGTTCTCCAGATCGACGGCGATCGTGTCCGTCGAGGGGTCCTGAAAAGAGAACTCCACGGCGTAGGAGGCCCCGTACGCGGACTCGAAGGCGGGCTTCGCCTCGGTGAAACGCCGCTCGAATCCTGAAAGGTGCTCCTCCGAGACCGTGAAATGCAGCCTGCAGACCCCGTCGCCCGAGCGGTCGTAACCCTCCGCCTCCACGAGGTGCTCCTCGAACGCGGTCCGCGGCCTTTCGGGGTAGGCGTGAAAAAGCAGAAGGCCCTTCGGCAGCGACGCGTAGTCCAGCCCCTGGTCAGTCAGGAGATAGTCGAGGATGTCGGTGAAATCCCCGGCCTCGATCCCCTCCTCGATCGACAGTCCGCCGGCGGCCATCCGGTCCCTGAGATCCGCGAAAAACGCGAAGCGGCGGATCCCCTCCATGAACTGGATGCCTGCCCGCGCCGCCCCGTCCCCTTCTTCCGCCAGCACCCGCACCCGGTCCATCCGAACCGGCTCGACCTCTTTGCGGATCTTCAAGAGATCCCGGAACATGCGGCTCGCGGCCCCCGAGGCGGGGACGAACTTGACGAGTCTGCGCCCCCGCGCACGGCCTTCGAAGATCTGCAAACAGCGCTCCTGGTGGTCCTCCGTCAGCCGCACGATCCCGTCGCCGACCGTGCACGGGCGGACGAGATCCAGAAACGGCGCGCCCTTTCGAAAGCGCTCGATCTGTGATTCGACCTCCTCCGGTTGCATGCCTCTTGCGCGAAGCGCCTCGATATCTCCCGGTTTCACTTCCATCTCCTGCCAAAAGCTCGTTCGACACTGAAACGCCCTGTCATTTCATTAGGTTGCTCAGAAAAAAATTGACAAGGCAGTTCGTGTTAGTTTACGTTAGTTTTGTAGTCAATCGATGAACAGGCGGCATCGCAAGCCTCGGCTTCCATTCCGCCTCGGAACCGGCCATCGAGCGCCGTACCGGGGGCGCGATTCGACCGCCCGCGGGGCAGCAGACGCCTGTGAGCCACCGCGCGGGTGCCTCGATGAACGCGAGGCGCCGATCCGGAAGGGACTGCAGGCGGCCGTCCGCCAGACGCCCGGCATCGACCTCGATATCGGCTGTATGAGGCCCATGCCTATCGGCGGCCGGGCAATGTTCATCCAGCATACCTCAACGCAGAGGAATATACAAGCTATGGGCCTTTTCGATGAATCGTTCTCATCGATTGAAGTGGCCGCCATCCTGGGTATTCACAGGGTTACGGTTGCCTCGTGGATCAAACAGGGCGCGCTCGAAGCGGCACGCACCCCCGGGGGCCGTTATCTCGTCAGCCGCAATGCCCTTCGCCGCTTCCTGACGGAGCGCGGCATGGCGATACCCGCATCGCTCGGCCCGATCAGAAAGAAGACGGTCGTGGCAGTCGATGACGACCCCAAGATTCTGGAGATCCTGAAGGTCTATTTCACGGAAGTCCCCCTGGAACCCGACTGGACGCTGCAGACCTTTCTCGATCCGCTCGAAGCCGCACTGTTCATCGGGTCGTCCAAGCCGGACCTGGTCCTGCTCGATATCGTCATGCCGAACATGGACGGCCATCAACTGGCCCGAAAGATCAAAGAAACCAGCCCTGAAACGAAGATCGTCGTAATCACAGGCCACGCCACGTCCTCCCACATGGAAAAGCTCGAAAAAGCGCCCATCGACGGCGTCCTGCAGAAGCCCTTCAACCTGAAGGAGTTTCGTGGCGTCCTGGAAAAAAACCTTTCGGCGGCGTAGAAGAGGGGGCGGAAGAAACGGAAATGCGCACAATCCTGGTAGTGGATAACGACAAGCACATCCTGACCTTCATGACGGAGTTCCTGCAGAAGCAGGGCCATGAGGTCCTGACCGCCGAAGACGGCCTGTCGGCCCTCGACCTGCTGCGGGAGCAAAGCCCGGACATCATCTTCACCGACCTCGTCATGCCGAACATCTCGGGCGAGACGCTCTGCCGGATCATCCGCGGGATGCCCCACCTCGAAAACGCCTACCTGGTCGTCCTTTCCGATGTCGCCGCCGAACAGCGCGACCATCCCCTGCAGCTCGACATCGACGCCCAGATCGCCAAGACGCCGCTCGATGAACTGGCGCGCAGCCTCTCATCCGTGCTGGATGCCGCCCTCTCCGAGCCCCGCCGGAGCTGCCCGGAGAGGGTCCTCGGCATCGACGGCATCTACTCACGGGGGGTCACCCGGGAACTGCTCGCCTTCAAGGAGCATTTCGAACAGATTCTGGCCAATATGTCCGAGGCCGTCTTCGAAGTCACGACCGACAGGCGGATCGTCTATGTCAATCCAGCCGCCCTGTCCATATCCGGGAACGCGGAGGACCGCCTGCTCGGCGGGAGGATGGAGGACCTCTTCGTCCAGCGTGAACGGGGCGCCATCCGCAAACTCCTCGACAGCGCACTCGCCTCCCGCATCCCCATCCAGCGGGCAGGCCCCTATTCCATCAACCGGCACAAAACGCTTCTGAGTTTTTCCCCCCTGCCGAGATCGGCCAAAAAGTGGGTGGCCATCCTGAACGATGTGACAGATGAGGTCGAACTGCAGGCACAGCTCCTGTCCGCGCAGCGGATGGAAGCCGTCGGCACCCTCGCGGCCGGCATCGCGCACGACTTCAACAATCTTCTGATGAATATCCAGGGCAACGTCTCCCTGATGCTCTGGGCGCTTTCGGAGGACCATCCCCATTACGAGCGGTTGAGGAAGATCGAAAAGCAGGTCCGGAACGGCTCCCGGCTCACCTCCCAGCTCTTGGGCTATGCCCGGAAAGGTCGCTACGATGTCCGCCCGACCGACCTGAACCCTTTGATCCGTGAATCCGCCGACACCCTCGTCAAGACGCGCAAACAGCTCACCTTCAGGGGCGAGTTCGCCGCGGACCTCCTCCAGGTGGAGGCGGATCAAAGCCAGATGCAGCAGCTTTTCCTGAACCTGTTCGTCAACGCGGCCGATGCCATGCCGCAGGGGGGGGAGCTCCTGGTCCAGACCCGCAACACCATGCGGGCCGAGGTCATGAGCCCGACCTTCGACGCCCCCGAGGAACGCTACGTCACGGTTTCCGTGCGAGACACCGGCTGCGGGATGGCCCCGGAAACCATCGAGCGGGTCTTCGAACCCTTCTTCACCACCAAGGAGGCCGGAAAGGGAACCGGCCTCGGTCTGACCTCCGTTTACGGGATTGTCAAAGGGCATGCCGGACACATCGAGGTTCAATCGGAACTCGGCCGTGGGAGCGTCTTCACCATCCACCTGCCGGCAGGCAAGCCCCGGAACGAAGTGCTCGAGGAGGCGGAAGAAGAAGCGTCTCACATCGCCCAGGCAGGGGATTTCAGCGGCCGGGAAGGCATCCTGCTGATCGACGACGAGGAGCGGATCCGCGATGTGGGGCGGGAGCTGCTGGAGGCGCTCGGATACCGGGTCCTTACGGCCGGAAGCGGGGATGAAGCCCTCGAACTCTTCGCCGAGCGCCGTGCCGAAATCGACCTCGTCCTTCTCGATATGATCATGCCAGGCATGAGCGGCGGTGAGATCTTCGACCAACTGAAAGAGCGCTATCCGGACGTGCGCGTCCTGCTTTCGAGCGGCTACAGCCTGGACGGAGAGGCCGGCCGGATCATGGAGCGCGGCTGCAACGGTTTCATCCAGAAGCCCTTCCGGATGCGCGAGCTTTCCAGCAAGATCCGTGAAGTCCTGAACTGAATGTCACTCACAACTTCCGGTCCTTCTGCTCACCGGGGCCAGGCAGGTCGGGAAGACCACTTTGCTGATCCGCTGATCGTTCCCGCTCTCACCGCTTCTCGAGCCGCTCGGTCCTCGGGAGGATGATGGTGAAGGCCGAGCCCTTCCCAAGTTCGCTTTCCGCCTTCACGCGGCCGCCGTGCGCCTCGACGATCGATTTGGCGCTCGCCAGCCCTAGCCCGACGCCCTCCTGCTTCCCCTCGACCTTCTTTCCGCGGTAGAAGGCCTCGAAGATGAACGGGAGATCCTCCGCCGCGATCCCGGGGCCCTGGTCCTCGATCCGGACGGAGATCTCCTTCTCCCACAGATCCGGCACAATGCGGATGACATCCCCCTTTTTCGAGAACTTGAAGGCATTGTCCAGGATGTTGGTGAAGGCACGGCGCAGGCGGTTGGGGTCGGCCAGGATCACCGGCAGGATGATGTCGCTCCGGAACTCGAGCTCGATCCCGGATTGCATGGCCCTCGACTGATACGCCTCGAAAAGCTCCATGAGCTCCTTGTCGAGAGAGACGGCCTGCAGGTTCAGCTTCAGTTTGCCGGTCTGCAGGCGCGCGAACTCGAGGAAGTCGTTGATCAGGAAATCGAGCTTCCCGGTCTCCTTCTGGATGATTTCGAGGTATTTCGCCTTCGTTTCGTCGTCAAGATCCACGGCCTTTTTGAGCAACCGCAGCACAAAGCCGCCGATGATCGTCAGGGACGACTTCATGTCGTGGGCGAACATGGAGATGATGTTGTCCTTCTCGCGCTCCATGGCCCTCACCACAGTCATGTCCTGGAAGGCCTCCACACCTCCCATCAGCTTGCCGTCCTGGTCCGTCAGCGCCGAGGTGTGGATCCTGACAGGGATCGTCTCGCCCGTCTTCTTCCGGATCGTGGTCTCGATCCACACGATGGGCGCGCGCTCGTGAATCGACTTTTTCAGGGGGCAGTCACTACCGCACCGCCCCCCCCGAAGCACCTCCCCGCACTGGCGGCCGAGCACCTCCTCCTCGGTGTAGCCCGTCAGGGTCTGCGCCCACGGGTTGAAGCTCGTGATCCTCATATCCCGGTCGACCGTAAGGATGCCGACCGGCAGGCTGTCCATCACGAAGCTGTAAAATGTGACATCGGAAAGGTTCCCCTTCCTGGTCTGCGCCTCCGCTTTTTTCGCTCTTCGTTCCATCGGCTTGCATCCTTTGAAATGGTGTGATCCCTCACTTAGATCCATCCGGAAATGATTTCCAGGCAAAACCCGGTTTCCAATCCGGAAATGAGGATTTTTCTTTACACGCTGCGCGTGCTCAGTCCCACCCCTGCGGGGCGGGTCCCGGTTTGGCCAATATCAAGGAAATCAAGTGTTTACGCGGAGGCGACCTGCAGGTCGCCGCACAAGCAAACGTGCAGATTGACGCCGAGATTGGCCAAAAAGACCATTTCCGGATGGAAACTTGACGTCGGAATCCCCCGAGGACCGGCGCGGCGCGCCTGCCCTATGACTTCGAAAAAATAATGATCAACGCTATCAGGACCCCCGCACCCAGGGCGAGGAGGCTGTATCTTTTCCGCTCCACCTCGGCCTGCGGCAGGAGATGCGTGGCCCCCACGTAGACGAGGGCCCCGGCTGAAAAGGCCAGGAGCGCACCCAGGAACGGCTTGTCGATCCGGCTGATGTAGGGGTAGGAAACCAGCATCCCGAGAGGGGTCGTGGCCGCTGCGGCCAAGAAGGCGAGGATCCACGCCACTTTTTCTCTGAACCCCGCCCGGACGAGCAGCAGGTAGGTGATAATGCCTTCGGGGAATTCATGCAGGACCATGCCGGTGGCCGCCAGCAGCCCCGTGAACACGCTGACGGTGAAGGTGATGGAGTAGATGAAACCGTCGATGAAGGAGTGCAAGCCGATCCCGACCATCGGGACGAGGCCGATCGCGTACTGCTCGTCGCCGCTCTTGTCGCACACGAAGGCGTTGATGAAGCGGTTGAAGAGATGGAGCCCGATATACCCCGCGAACAGGAAGAACGGGGCCTGGGCGTCCATGGAAAAGGCCTTGGGGATGATGTGCATGAACGAGACCGAGATGAGCACCCCGGCCGCAAAGCAGACGAAATAGATGCTGTTTTCCCGCCCCCACCGTTCGAAACGGCGGATGACGTAGATGCCTATCGAGGTGACCACCGCCGCCAGAAAGCTCGCTCCGAAGGCGGGCCAGAATGTCCCCTCCATTTCCTCCTCCAACGGCGCTCGATGCAGTTGCAGCAAATCATTCGCACTCGAACCGCCCGGCGGCCCAAGGCTCAAGCGCTCACCCAGGCCGCCCCGGGGCTCGATCTCCACAGCCGCCGCCCGGCCTTTCCACTCCCGGGGCAAAACCCGGGAACGGCACGCAAGCAAACCCTTCCGACGTCTGTGGATGCGCCCGCCCCCTCCGGCCGTCCTAAGCAAGGACGGCCCGTCCGGGGCCCTTCTCTGCCCGCACCGGAGGGCGCCTCAGGCCAGAACGCCCTGCAGGATCTCGAGGCAGGAATCGTGGATCGCGCCGTTCGATGCCAGGCAGCCCGGCTCCCCCACCTGGAAGGGCTCCCCCTGAAGCGTACTGCAGCAGCCGCCGGCCTCCGACACCAGCAGGATGCCGGCCGCCGTGTCCCAGGGCTTCAACCCGGCCTGAAAATACCCGTCCAGCCATCCGGCGGCGACATAGGCGAGCGCCAGGCACGCGGAACCCATGACGCGCAGCCCTCCGCAGCACGTGAGCAGCTTCCCCGCACACCCGGCGATCCTGCCGCGCATCTCGTCGCTGTGCCCCCAGTCGAATCCAAGGAGGGCCTCACCCAACTGCGGAAAGGCGCTCACCTGGATCGGCTCGTTGTTGAGCCGCGCCCCGCCGCCCCTGTGCGCGGCAAAGGTGTGGTTGCGCAGGGGGTCGTGCACCACCCCGAGAAGCGGCCGGCCGCGCTGAAGCACGCCGATCGAGACGGCAAACACCGGGTGGCGGTGGACGTAGTTGGTCGTGCCGTCCAGCGGGTCGATGACCCAGGTGTATTCGCCTGCGGCCGCGTCCGGGCCGCCGGCCTCCTCCGCCAAAATCGCATGGCCGGGGAAGCGCCGCGTGATCAGCTCGATGATCTGCGCCTCCGCCGCGGTGTCCGCATCGCTCACCAGGTCTCGGAATCCCTTTAGGGCAAAGCGCCGCTCCGATGGATACCGCTCGGCGATGAGCCGCCCCGCCCGCTGCGCCGCCTCGATCGCTGTCTTCAGCATGGCCTGCCCCCGGTTCGAAGATGTCGTGGGTCGGTTCCGGTCCGATCTCCTTTTGAAAATAAGTCGGTTACAGCGCTGCGCAACCCCTCTGTGCAGGCCGGGGCGGACAGGCAGGCCCCGCTCCCCCGGCCGGCATGCCGGGGGCAGCGAACCCGCCCGTGGCCCGCTGCGCCTTCATGAAACGACTCAATCTCCATCCGGAAATGATTTTCCGGTAGAACTCAGTTTCCAATCCGGAAATGATTTCCCGGTAGAACTCAGTTTCCAATCCGGAAATGATTTTCCGTTAGAACTCGGTTTCCAATCCGGAAATGAGGATTTTTGGCCAATATCAAGGAAATCAAGCGTTTGCGCGGAGGCGACCTGCAGGTCGCCGCACAAGCAAACGTGCAGATTGACGCCGAGATTGGCCAAAAAGACCATTTCCGGATGGAAATCCAGCGTTTGCGCGGAGGCGACCTGGTGGTCGCCGCACAAGCAAACGTGCAGATTGACGCCGAGATGGGCCAAAAAGACCATTTCCGGATGGAAACGACTCAGGCCAGAAGTTTTTTCGCCTGATCGAGGAGCAGCGACTTGAACCGGTCGAGGGTGACGGGACAGGGCTGGATCGGGATCCCCATCCAGTCGGAGTACTCCAGGAACTCCTCCGGTTTCTCGGCCATGTACGTATCGAGGAAGCCGATGCCGTCGAGCACGATCGCTCCGCCGGTGTGCCGAGGGAAGTTCTCGTTCGCCAGCCCCTGGTCCCAGCCCTTGAACACCTGGTGACGGAACTGGATCCAACCCGGCGTCATCCACCAAACCTTCTCGCCACCCGCCATCTCCTGGGCGATCCGCTCGCGCTCCTCCTCCCCCGCGATCATGTCCATGCAGTGCGTGGCCTCGATCCGCGCCACCCCCTTCCCCTGCTCGGAGATGATCGTGCGCATCGTCCGCGTCGGGTTGTCCGCATTGACGTAGCAGAACTTGCCGCCGTAGACGACCAGCACCTTGTCCGCCTTTTCCTTGGCCCGCTGGATCCGGTCGACCAGCTGCCGCTCGAGCTCCTTGCAGTCCTCGTGAAGGCCCGGGGTCGTGTAAAAGAGATGCTGCGTATCAAGAAATCCTTCTTTTCTCAAGTAGTTCAGCTCTAAACTCAATGTGCCGCATGAGACCACAGCGATCTCGGCAAACGATACGGTGTCCATTCACAGATCTCCTTCCCTCTTGTTGTCGCCCTCCCGGTCCGCGAACCATGCGTCCCACCGCAGAACAGGGACCCGCACACCCCACAGGCTGCGCCGCTGCCCATCCGGCTCCGCTCGGCCGCCGCTCGATGACCCCCGTGGGCGGCTGCACTACTCTCGTGTCATCGCTGCACCGCACTGCGGACAAGCCTGCTGATAGCAGGGAACCCCCAGTTCGTGCGGCGCCTTCGCGCCGCAGTTGGGGCAGACGCAGTTGCCGCCTGGACCGGCCCCGAATCCACCACCACGGCCTCCGCCGCCTCCGCCGCCTCTTCCCCCCGTGCCTCTGCCCGTTCCGGGCCCCTGTCCCCTTGGACCTGTTCCATCTCCTCTAGGCATCGAAACACCTCCTTGCTCGTTTTTCACTGAATCATCGCGGCGTAGGACGCAGAAATCACGCCGCGCCATCCCCCTCATCATGCATCAAGATGTATGCCGCTCGCACCTCCATCGACGCCTCCCCGGCTCCCAGGCCGCAGACGGCCCTACCCAACCATTTACGCCCTTAGATCCATGCGCTCGAACTCCAAAGCAAACCGTTACCCAGCATTTTGTAACGTTCCGTAACGGTATAAGTAACGCTATCTTTTCGAAGGGCTGCAGGGAGAAGGAGTCTTTCTTTTCGTTCTGTCAAGCCCGCCGGACCTCGGCGAGGCTGTTTTCTGGAACGCTTGGAAGGAAACGGGGCATGCAAGGCGCACCGTTTCCCTTGCATGCCCCGCCCTGGATCAGGAGGGTTAAGGTTAGAGGTTATGGCAAACGAACCGCTGTTTCTGTTGAATACTTTAAAAGCAAAACTTGTGCCAAGAACTCTTCACGCCTCTTCTGCGCCCTGGATCGAGCGGATGGCGGCCGAAAGAACGTCAGCCGATTGAAGTCCCAGGAAGCGCTTCACTTCTAAGCCATCCCGGAAGATCACCACGGTCGGAATGCACTCGATCCCGAGCTGCACGGCCGCATCCGGGTTCCGGTCGATATCGACCGCGGCCATGCGCACCCTGCCCCTGTACCGCCTGGAAAGCTCCCTCATGATCGGATCCTGAAGGGAGCAGGGCGCACACCAGGGGGCGCCGAAATGGACCACCGTCAACCCATGGTCTTTCCCCCTGTGTAACTTTCCCGCCTTCTTTTCCGAGATCAAACCCAATCCTCTCTCCATCCCCAGGCGCCCGAAGCGAACCCGCCGACACCTCTGTGAACTCCTGCATCCTTCGAGCTACTTCAATTATTGTGCCGCACATCGCCATCAGGCTCCCGCTCGGCCCGCGATATCCTTGACAAAGGAACCCGGTAACGTTACTTATTCTTTATGCCGGTTCATCCTGCAACGGATAAAACCCATTTTCCGGACCGGGAAAGGCGGCACGGATAAAACCCATTTTCCGGACCGCGAAAGGCGGCCGTAAAACAACCGCTTTTCCGTCCTTCAACGCCTATGCGGACACTGGATCCCAGATTTTCGAGCCTGCTGCTCGAGTCCATGGCCGACGGGGTGTTCACCCTCGATGAACAGGGGCGGATCACCTCCTGGAACCCGTCGATCGAACGGATCACGGGTTACAGCGCCGAGGAGGCGATCGGGCAGCCCTGCGCCCTCCTGAACTTCACCGAGTGCTTTCAGGCAAGCTGCCCGACCGGCATCTCCGAATGCGGCATCCTCACCTATGGGCGCCTCGACGGGAGGGAGTGTTTCCTGCGCCACAAAGACGGGTACGACGTGCCGGTCATCAAGAGCGCCCGGCTCGTCAGGGATGAGCAGGGAACGATCAAGGGCGTCGTCGAGACGGTTACGGACCTCACGGAGCTCCAGAAGGCTCGCCACGAGGCGGAGGAGGCCGCCCGGCGCCTCGGCGAGACCCACCGCTTCGACCAGATCATCGGCAAGAGCCACGCCATGCAGCAGGTCTTCTCGGCCATCGAGGCGGCCGCGGCGAGCGAGGCCACCATCCTCGTCCAGGGCGAAAGCGGCACCGGCAAGGAACTCGTCGCCAGCGCCATCCACCACCACAGCGCCCGGAAAAACATGCCCTTCGTTACCGTCAACTGCAGCGCGCTCTCTGAGACGCTCCTTGAAAGCGAACTCTTCGGGCATGTCAAAGGGGCCTTCACCGGGGCCATCCGCGACCGGGTCGGCCGCTTCGAAGAGGCCGACGGGGGAACGATCTTCCTGGACGAGATCGCCGAGATCAGCCCGTTCATTCAGGTGAAGCTCCTGAGGGTCGTACAGGAGCGGGAAATCGAACGCGTCGGGGAATCCCGCAAGCGCAGGATCGACATCCGGATCATCGCCGCCACCAACAAGGACCTCCTCACCCAGGTCCAGCAGGGCGCCTTCCGGGAGGATCTCTTTTACCGGCTCAAGGTGTTCCCGATCCTCATCCCGCCCCTGCGCGAGCGCAAGGAGGACATCCCCTGGCTCGTCACCCACTTCATCGAACTGCAAAACCGCAAGACCGGCCTGGCCATCAAAGGCGCCACGAAGAGTTCCATGCGGATCCTGATGGACTACCCCTGGCCGGGCAATGCGCGTGAACTCGAAAACGCCATCGAGCATGCCTTCGTCCTGTGCGCCGGAGACTATATCGACGTCTTCGATCTGCCAGTCGAGATCCGCCGCTTCGCCTACCGCCCCGCCCCCCTCCCGCAGGAGGCCCCGCCCGCGAAAAGCGGCTGGCCGCCCCAGCCGCTCACCCGCGACGGCCTGCTCGAACTCCTCGACGAATGCGCCTGGAACAAGGCCGAGGCCGGCCGCCGCCTCGGCGTAAGCCGCACCGCGGTCTGGAAGTACATGAAGAAATGGGGGATCCCACTGCGGAAATAGAGGCATGCGCCCGCCATGCAGGGAACGCTGACCCTCGTAGTCAATTTGCTGCGGATTCCGGACCCCGCCCTTGGGCAACCCCATGCCGACACCGTGAAGAACTTAAAGCACAGCAACCTGGCCGAAATCCGCAAACAGGTGGGCTTGGCCCAGGAGCAACCCACCAAGGTTCTAAACAGCAAACAGCCCACGCTCATGAAAAAAGCTTGCATACCTTATCACCTGGTGATAATCTATTTCGACATGGAGATCGGACGACCTTCTGAGGACGATGAAAGCCTTGCCACCTTGCTGAATTTGGATGGTGAGATTTTCTTTATGGATAAGGGTTATTGGACAAAATTCGAGGCGTTCCGGGTCGCCCCGGAACCCCATATCCCTCATGGAGTCCGGTATTGCCTGACCTTGCACGACCGAAACAACCGGCGACTGCTTGGCTTTGACAATGCACACGCCTTCAAACCCAAGACCAAGCGCTACGGCGCCAGGAAAATTTCCTGGGATCACAAACATGAATTCAATGTCATTTCCCCCTACGAATACGAATCTGCAGGCGAGTTGCTCCATGATTTCTGGCGCGAAGTCGACCGAATCATGAGCCAATATCAGAGGTAGAAAAATGAACCGAAAAGTACTCCATATCGGCATTCTGTCCTATGAGGATTACAAGAAGCGCACCTTGGCCATCGCCAACGGAGAATACCAACCACAGCCGGATGAACCCAAAATATGGTTCGAATCGCTACAGTCCATGGCCCAGGTTCTAAGTAATGAAAACCAATGGCTATTGAAGACCATTTTGAAACATAAACCTCAATCGCTCAAAGAATTGGAAGCGGTGACCGGGCGCAGCAGCAGCAACCTGTCGCGGACGCTCAAAACGATGGCCCGCTACGGTATCGTGAAGATCGAAAAGCGAGACCGCAAATTAAGGCCTGTAGTCGAGGCGACGGATTTTATGGTTCAATTCGGAATTTAATGGGTATCCATCCGGAAATGATTTCCCGGTACAACCCCGTTTCCAATCCGGAAACTGTTATGAAAAGGCTCATCCCTCTCACCCCCGGGACGTGGAGTCGGTATTTGCCCAGACGATGAAAAACCGTAACCCATTTTCAGCCCTCGTTTACTGACTATATTTTAATGAAAATGGGCGTCCAAAGTGACTGAATTTTGCTTAATTTAGTCACCAAACGAATGGATTGTTCTGGTTTCCGGTGTTCACCGCCGCCAGCCGCTTTCTAATATTTTCCTTGACTTAAGGAAAACATTTCCATATATTTTCCTGATATGAAGACTGTTCTAAAGAGAATCATCGCTGATTTCCATCGCTCCCCCCTGCCGGAATTCCGGCGCAGGGCCCTCGACGTCCCATCGAATCTGGCCAAAATCGTCGTCATCGTCGGCCCCCGCCGCGCAGGGAAAACCTACTACCTTTATCAGCTCATGTCCGACCTCGAGAAGGAGGGCATTCCCAGGAAGCGGATGGTTTATCTCAACTTCGAAGATGAACGTTTGGTTCTCGAGGGGGAATACGACCTGATCTTCGACGCCTATCGAGAGCTATACCCTGAACAGCAGATGGGGGATGTCTACTTCTTTTTCGACGAGATCCAGGAACTGCCCGACTGGGAAAAATTTGTACGCCGGACGGCCGACGCCATTTCGCGGCATGTGTTCCTGACCGGTTCGAACGCCCGGCTTCTTTCAAGGGAAATCGCGACCTCCCTCAGGGGTCGCAGCCTCTCCTTCGAGATCCTGTCCCTTTCGTTCGCGGAGTACCTCGACTTCATGGATATCTCCGCAACCGATCTCGATTCGAGCCAAAACAGGGCCCTGATCGGCAACGCGTTCGATCGGTATTGCCTGTGGGGAGGATTTCCCGAGGTGGCCCAGATCGAGGACCGCTTCAAAGCACGCCTCCTCCAGGAATATTTCAACGTGACGCTCTACCGGGACCTTGTGGAGCGCTTTGCCATCCGGGACACCGCCATTCTGAAATACGTCCTCAAACGGCTCGTCGGTTCGTTCACAAAAGAATTTTCCGTGAACAAGCTTTACAATGACCTCAAATCGAGGGGATTTTCCATTGGAAAAGACTCCCTCTATCGTATGGCCGACGAGATCTTCACCATTTACATGCTTGCAAGCGTCGAGCGCTACGACCCGGCCGTCATCAAGCGGGAAATGACCAACAAGAAGGTCTACCTGTATGACAACGGTTTTGCGTCGGCCCTGCACTACGCCTTTGCCGAGGACCGGGGCAAACGCCTGGAGAATGTTGTTTTCAGGCACCTGCGGGGCCAAACGGAAGAGATCTTTTTTGCGAGGAACGGCTGGGAATGCGATTTCGTTTTTCTCCCGACAGGCTGCCCACCCCGGCTCATTCAGGTCACGGAGCGGCTCGACCGGGCGAATCTCGCGCGGGAGTTGAAAGGCCTCACAGCGGGAAGGCAGATGCTGGGCGAGGTCGATGGGCTGATTCTTGCTGAGAGCGTGGAGCGCGGGCTGGACATCCCTTTATGGATCCGAGTCATGGGGATGCAGGAATGGCTGCTCGAAGCCTAGAAGCAACCTGTTTTCAGCCCTCGTTTACTGACTATATTTTGGTGAAAATGGGCGTCCAAAGTGACTAAATTTTGCTAAATTTAGTCAGTAAACGAATGGATTATTCTGGTTTCCGGTGTTCACCGCCGCCACCCGCTCTCTCATATTTTCCTTGACTTAAGGAACCGCTCCATAGGGCCGGAACTCCGCCCCCTTGTCCGCTAAGGGACCTCCCCCTGCACCTCCCGCAGCTTGCGCTCCAGCCATACAACCTTTCCGCCTGGGAGCCCGCCAGCGAAGCCATCCGTGGCAGAGGATCTGCATAGGCGACCAACGAATGATCTTGACACGAAATCTCATCGTGGCTAAACTTAGCTTTGTAAACTAAATCAAGCAGAGTATGTAATGCAAACGTACAATATCCATGAGGCCAAAACAAACCTGTCCCGCCTGGTCGAGGAAGCGGCGCGCGGCAACGCTTTTATCATCGCCAAGGCCGGCAAGCCGATGGTGAAGGTCCTGCCCTTGTCCCAAGAGGAGCGGGGTGTCGCCGGCAGGCTCGGATTCTTGAGGGATCAGATCCTCACCCCGGATGATTTCGATACGCTGGGGGCCTCCCAGATCCTCGAGCTTTTCGAAGGCCGAACCAAGTGAAGCTTCTCCTGGACACCCATGTTCTCCTTTGGGCTGCCGGCGAGCCTGAGAAGCTTTCGGTGAAGGCCCGTTCGCTGCTGACCTCTCCCCAAAACACGCTTCTTTTCAGCGCTGCGAGCATCTGGGAAATCGTGATCAAACTCGGTCGCATCCTCATTGCGCAGGCAAAAACGGAAGGCATATCCCTTCTTTCCGCCGACGCGAACGTGCTGCAGTACGGGGAGTCGATCCTGCGCGCATAGAAGGGCCCCATGAGCGATGCGCCGGCAGCGGCATACGGTGGCGAGATCATTCGCCCTTGACGGGGTCGAGGGCATGCGGCTATTATGCAATTGCATCGCATACTAGACGCATATGGAGAAGCCCATGTATGTCCCCCGCACCCTGGAGGGCTTTTTTGCCGCATCTGCGGAGCACTTTCCGGTGCTCCTCCTCACCGGGGCCAGGCAGGTCGGGAAGACCACTCTCTTGAAGCATCTGAGCGGTGAAAAGAGGGCCTTCGTCACCCTGGACGACCCTCTGGTGCTCGAACTCGCCAGGAACGACCCGGCGCTCTTCTTCCAACGCTACACCCCGCCCCTGCTGATCGGCGAGATTCAATACGCCCCGGAACTCCTGCCCCACATCAAAATGGCCGTCGACCAGGACCGGCGGCCGGGCGCGTTCTGGCTCACCGGCTCCCAGCACTTTCACCTCATGCGGAATCTGTCGGAATCGCTGGCCGGCCGGGTGGGCATCGTGCAGATGCTGGGGTTGTCAAGGCTCGAGTCGGCGGGGCGCGCCGCGGACTCCCGGCCGTTCGTCCCCTGGCCGGAGCTTGTGCTCGAGCGCGCCGCTGCCGAAGCCCCCATCCCCCTCAATGAACTCTACCGCCTGATCTGGCGCGGGAGTTTCCCCGCGGTCGCACTCCACGAGGCCGTCGACCGGGATCTCTTCTACAGCTCCTATGTCCAGACCTACCTGCAGCGGGATGTCCGCGACCTGACCAAAGTCGGCGATGAGATGGCCTTTTTGCGGTTCCTCCGGGGGGCTGCAGCGCGGACGGGGCAGCTGCTCAACCTGGCGGAGCTCGGGCGCGACGCCGGGGTTTCGACCGGCACCGCCAGGAACTGGCTCTCCATCCTGCAGACCTCCGGAATCGTCTACCTCCTGGAGCCCTACTTCACCAACGTGACCAAACGCCTGGTGAAGACGCCCAAACTCTTCTTCCTCGATACGGGCCTGTGCGCTTATCTGACGGAATGGTCGAGCCCTGAAACCCTGGAGGCTGGGGCCATGTCCGGGGCCGTCCTGGAGACGTGGACCTTGGGAGAACTGCTCAAAGGCTGGTGGCACAGCGGGAAACGGGCCCCTTTCCACTTTTATCGGGACAAGGATCAGAAAGAAATCGACCTCCTGATCATTCAGGACGGCACTGCCTATCCGATCGAGATCAAAAAGACGGCCTCGCCCGGCACCCGCGACATCCGGCATTTCGGGGTGCTGGACCGCCTCTCCCTGCCCGTCGGCCCCGGGGCGCTGATATGCCTTGTCCGGCAGGCGCTGCCCCTGACCGATTCGGTCTATGCCGTTCCCGTCAGCGCCATTTGATGTCGATCCGGAAATAGATGTGCGTCCTCACCGGCTGCGCCCGCCCCCTCCCACCGTCCAAAGCGAGGGAAGAGCGTCCGGCGCCCTTTTCTGCCCGGGCCGGCCAAAGCGGCCTTGAAAAAAACCGCTTTTCCGTCCTTCAACGCCTATTCTGAATGCGGCATCCTCACCTATGGACGCCTCGACGGGAGGGAGTGTTTCCTGCGCCACAAAGACGGGCACGACGTGCCGGTCATCAAGAGCGCCCGGCTCGTCAGGGATGAGCAGGGAACGATCGAGGGCGTCGTCGAGACGGTTACGGACCTGACGGAGCTGCAGAAGGCGCGCCACGAGGCGGAGGAGGCCGGCCTCCTCCCGCAGGAGGCCCCGCCCGCGAACAGCGGCTGGCCGCCCCAGCCGCTCACCCGCGACGGCCTGCTCGAACTCCTCGACGAATGCGCCTGGAACAAGGCCGAGGCCGGTCGCCGCCTCGGCGTAAGCCGCACCGCGGTCTGGAAATACAATAAGAAATGGGAGATCCCACTGCGGAAATAGAGGCATTCGCCCACCCTCACGAGCTCATGTCCGATCTCGAGAAGGAGGGCATTCCCAGGAAGCGGACGGTTTATCTCAACTTTGAAGCGGGAGCTGAAAGGCCTCTCGGCTGGAAGGCAGATGCTGGGCGAGTTCGATGGGCTGATTCTTGCCGAGAGCGTGGGGCGAGCAGTTAACTACTGAGGCGGAAGCCACCCCCTCAGTCCTGCCTCAGCAGACACTTTCCGAACGTTGGCTACGGCCCCCATTTACACAATATCTTTCTTGACAAAATGCCCCATAATAGGTACATTTCTTACGCATGGCGCGGACAAGAAAAATCATCGATGTTCAGTTTTATATGACTGATCAGGGGAGAATACCGGTCAAGGAGTGGCTTAAGGAATTGACACCCGCTGACAGGAAGACTATCGGTGAGGATATGCGCACGGTTGAGCTGGGATGGCCGATGGGCATGCCACTCGTGAGAAAGATTGATACCGGTCTATGGGAAGTCCGCTCTGATCTATCAAGTAGCCGGATTTCAAGAGTACTCTTCACGGTAAGCGGGCAAATGATGATCTTACTGCATGGTTTCATCAAAAAGAGTCCTAAAACACCGCTAAATGATCTGAGGACCGCCAAACAGCGTATGGCCCATTTTGAGAAGGAGAAATCGAATGAATGACAAGCACAAGAATCTGGGTGGGAGCTTCAATGACTTTCTTAAGGAGGAAGGGATCTTTGAAGAATGCACGGAGACCGCTATCAAAAGGGTCCTGGCATGGCAAATAGAACAGGAGATGAAAAGAAACAACCTATCGAAATCGGAAATGGCCAAGAGAATGAAAACGAGCCGATCGTCTCTCGACAGGCTCTTGGACCCTGTCAATGAATCGGTTACGTTACACACCCTCAGAAAAGCAGCTCATGCGGTCGGTAGAACCCTGAAACTGGAACTCGCCTAAGAGAAATCGGCCTTTAGCTCACGTATCCAGCGAGTGAGTCCGCGGAAAGAGACCTCCTATTCATTCTTGGGTAAACCACTCATCCCACCGCAGGCATCCATCCAAATCATCCTGTCTTTTCGACGTCCGGGGGATCGCACCGGAGCGAGGTCTTTCAGGGTATAACGCGCCGATTCTCCGGATAAACGGTCTGAACTCTGAGACACCGCCGGGAACCCGGTCGGAGAAACCGGTGCGCCGCCCCCTTGTCCGCTAAGGGACCTCCCCCAGCACCTCCCGCAGCTTGCGCGCCAGTTCGGCCGCCGTGAAGGGCTTGGAGATGAAAAGGGTCTTCTCCCCTTCCCCGTTTCCCCGGAAGACGATCTCCTCGCTGTAGCCGGACATGTAGAGGACCTTCGCCTCCGGATACCGCTCCTTGAATCGCTCGGCGGTCTCCTGGCCGCTGAGGCCGGGCATCACGACGTCGGTCAGCAGCAGGTCCACCGGTCCACCGAACTCCTCGGCCACCCGAAGCGCCTCTTCTCCGCTCCCGGCCGCGAGGACCTTGTAGCCTGCCACTTTCAGCATGTATTCGACCAGTTCGAGGAGCCACTCCTCGTTTTCCACGAGGAGAATGGTCTCGGACCCGTAAAACTCGAGCGGCTGGTTCTCCGTGCGCCGCACCGCTTCCCCCTCGGCCGTCTGCGGCAGGTACACCTTGAAGGTGGTCCCCTGCCCCGGCTCGCTGTAGGCCCAGATGTTCCCGCCGCTCTGCTTCACGATCCCGTAGACGGTCGACAGCCCCAGGCCGGTGCCGAAGCCGGGCTTCTTGGTCGTGAAAAACGGTTCGAAGATCCGCCCCATGACCTCCTTCGGGATCCCCGATCCCGTATCGCTCACCGCCAGCATGACATACGCGCCCGGCCGCACCCCCACGTGCCGCGCGGCATACTCCTCGTCGAGTTCCACGCTGCGGGTCTCGATCACGATCTCGCCCCCGTCCGGCATCGCATCCCGCGCATTGACCACCAGGTTCATGACGACCTGCTCGATCTGCCCCGGGTTGGCCTTGATGCGCTCGAGCCCCTCTGCGGGCACGAACCGGATCGAGATGTCTTCCCTGACCATGGGGCGCAGCATGTTCATCATCTGCTCGATCAGGTCGTTCAGGTTCATATGCTCCACCTGCAGGACCTGGCCGCGGCTGAAGGTGAGCAGCTGCCGCGTCAGCCGCGAGGCCCTGCCGCAGGCCTCCCGGACAGATGCCGTTGTAGCGCGCAGCGGCTCGGTCTCCGGCAGCCCGCTCTCCAGGAGATCGACATAAAGCTCGATAACCGTCACCACATTGCTGAAGTCGTGGGCGATCCCGCCCGCCAGCCGCCCCACCGCCTCGAGCTTCTGCGCCATGTAGAACTGCTTCTCGAGGTGCGCGGCCTCCTTCCTCGCCTCGACCGCAGCCCTGCCCTGGGCGATCGCGTCGAGGGCATGGGCCAGATCGGCGGCCATGTCACAGAAAAGCGTCCGCTCCTCCTCGTCGACCGCATGGCCCCTCCCGCGGACCACGAGCACATACCCGTAAAGGGTCGACCCATGCTGGATCCGGCTGCACAGACAATCCTCCCGCCCGCCCGAGGAGTCCTCCCCGGAGCCTTCCCCAATCCAATCCCGTATCTCGCCGTTCAGGGCCTTCGCGACCCACCGCTCCAGGGCCGCCTCCTCCCCCGCCGTCGCCACGCTGAAGGGCATACCCTCCCCCTGGGGCTGGAGCGCGATCAGCGCCGCCCTGTAGCTCCGCCAGGTCACCAGGATATGGCAGACGGCCTCCGTCAGCCGCTGCGGATCCGTCTCTCTTCCAATCCACCGCGTCACCTCCCGCAGGGCGTGGAGCACCCGGTTCAGGTGCTCGATCCGCTCCTCCGCCTCCCTCCGCCCGGAGATGTCCCGCACCAGGGAGAGGAGCCCGGCGATCTTCCCTTCCGCGTCGCGCACCGGCGCAGCCACCACCTCGGCAAGGAACGCGCCCCCGTCCTTCCGCCGGGTCACGAGTTCGTAGGAATCGACGACATAAGTGACCTCCCGGTTGTAGTGCAGCTTGCCGTGCTCGAGGAAGGACTCCTCGTCCGGGTAGAGGAAGCGCGTCGACCTGCCCAGCACCTCCCAGGCCTCCCATCCGAAGATCCGCGTGAAGGCCGGGTTGACCTGGAGGATCCTCCGCTCGGTGTCCGTGTAGACCAGGGCGTCGGGCATCGCCTCGAAGATCTGCTCGAGTTCGGCCTGCTTGTTCCGCAGCTCGGTGATGGTCTTCTTGCGCCTGGTGATGTCGCGCAGGATGGCCAGGTTGGCCAGCGCCCCCTGGTACTGGATCAGGCCGGCGTTGACCTCGACATTCCTAAACCCTCCACCCCTGCAGGGAAGTTCATGCTCGATGAGCCTCTCGACCGCCCTTCCGGCCATCCGGCTCCGGTAGCGTTCGAGGGCCACAACGACATCCTCTTCCCTCAAAAACTCCGTAAACGGCCGGCCCTCGATTTCCGCCTTCGAACAGCCCACCCAGCCGGCGAACATGCTGTTGCACAGCTCGATCCGCTCGTCCTGGATGATGATGATGCCGTCGTTCGCGCGCTCGACCAGACTCCGGTACATCGCCTCGCGCTCCGCGAGCGCGTCCTGCGCCGCCTTCTTCTCCGTGAAATCCTCGAGCAGATTGAGCGTCGCAGGCCTGCCTTCCCAGTCGATCCGCACCGTCTTCAGGTGGACCCACCTGACCGAGCCGTCCTGGCGGAGGATCCGGAAGGGGTAGCTTTCCGGTGGATTTTCGTTCTTCAACCGTTGAAAATGCCGCTCAACCACCATCGCCCGGTCCTCGGGGTGGATGAGCTCGGCGAAGCTGCGCCCCCGCAGCGTCTTTGCGTCGTACCCGATCAGTTCCAAGGCCTTTGGATTCCCGAACTCGAACCGGCCGTCCTGGGCGACAAAAATCCCGTCGTTCGCATGCTCCACCAGCACGCGGTACTTCTCCTCAGATCGACGCAGCTCCTCCCCCGCCGCACGCACCCGGCGGAGGTACCAGAGATGGACCGCCAGCAGCAGAACCACAACTGCCGCCACAACAACAAGCGTCGTCATGTCAACCTCGCAAGGTCGTTCGTTCAGTCCTGATCGAACAATAGGCGGATCTTGACCGCAAGATCCTTCATGGTGAACGGCTTCTGGATGAATGCGATCCCCTCGTGGATCATCCCGTGGTGAGCGATGACATCGGCGGTGTATCCAGACATGAAGAGGCAGACGAGACCGGGGTGCGTCGACAGGATTTTATCTGCCAGATTCTTCCCGTTCATCCCCGGCATCACCACATCCGTGAGGAGCAGGTCTATTTCGTCTGCATGCTTGTGCGCGAGCATGATGGCTTCTTCGGGCGAAGAAGCGCTCAGCACGCGATAGCCCAACCCCGCAAGCATCCTGGCCGTCATTCGGAGCGGCGCAGGCTCGTCCTCGACCAGAAGAATGGTCTCGCTGCCGCGCGGGAGCGAGGCGTCCAACACCGCTTCCTGCGGTTGCATCTCCTCCCCGCAGTGGCGCGGAAGATAGATCTTGAAGATGGCGCCCTTCCCGGATTCGCTCTGCACATCGATCCAGCCCCCGTTCTGCCGCACGATGCCGTACACGGTGGGCAGGCCGAGCCCGGTCCCCTTGCCGACCTCTTTCGTCGTGAAAAACGGCTCGAACAGATACGGCAGGGCCTCCTTGTCCACGCCGCAGCCGTCATCGCTCACAGACAACAGGACATACTCGCCGGAGACAGCCTCCGGGTGATCGTCGTATTGCGCGGCCACCAGATGGACATTCCGCGTTTCGATGACGATCTCCCCGACATCCTCGATGGCATCCCGGGCGTTTACGCACAGGTTCGCCAGTATCTGATCGACCTGCGACGGGTCGATCAGGATCGGCCAGAGATTCCTCCCCGGGTGCCAGAGCAGGGCGATGTCCTCCCCGATCAACCGGCGCAGCATCTTCAGGAGGGGTTCCACCGTTTCGTTCAAACTGAGGACCCTGGGCTCCACGACCTGTTTCCTCGCAAAGGCGAGCAACTGCCGCGTCAAGAGCGCAGACCGCTCGGCAGCCCCCTGAATCTCCCGCAGACCCGCCGCCATGCGGTCGCCCGGCTCGAGCTTTCCCAGCAGGATTTCAGCGTGCCCCAGGATCACGCTCAGCATGTTGTTGAAATCGTGGGCGACACCCCCCGCCAGACGCCCCACGGACTCGAGCTTCTGGGCCTGCGAAAGCTGTTCCGAAAGCTCCTTCCTCTCCTTCTCCGCCTCCTTCCATACGGTCACATCCTCCATGCTGGCCATGAACCCGACGAGCTCTCCATCGATATCACGAATCGGTGCAACGGACAGCCTCCCATCGAAGCGCACCCCGTCCTTCTTCCGCCGGACGACCTCGAGGCCCGAGATCACCTCCCCCTCGGCGACCCGCCTCCGGATCGCCTCGAACTCGCGCGCCTTCTCCTCCGGAACGGTGGGCAGCGGCTTCCCGACGACCTCATCGGCGCTCCAGCCGAACAACCTTTCCGCCGAAGCGTTCCATGAGAGGACACCACCCTCCAGGTCGAAGGCATACAGCGCCAAGGGCGAGCACTCGATCATAGCCTTCTGCAGTTCTTCGCTCTCCCGCAGCCTCTCGTCGACCCGCTTGCGCTCGATGGTCTCCCACGTCACATCGGCCAAAGCCGCCACCCGTTCGGCGTCTTCTTCCGTGTAAGGCACGGGCTTGTTGCCCACACCGAGGATCGCGACGACGCTGTCTTTCCGCAGCACCGGCACCAGTAACTCCCGGACCAGTTCGGGATGGCCCTCCGGCAGCCCCTTTTTGCGGGGCAGGGCCTGATAGTCGTTGTGGATCACGGGGTTTTTCGCCAAAACGCAATCCGCCCAGACGCCGGCCCGATCGAGGGTGCAGTGCAGTTGCTTCGCCTCCACCCAGCAAATCTCCGTGGTCGAAGGCGACCATTCTTGAAGCGAGATGGATTTCTGGTCGGCCGCCACGAGGGCGAAAAAGGCCGTCGGGCTCCGCACGAACGTGCTGATCTCGTCCAAGGCACGCTTCAACACCTCATCCAGACTGTGGTCGGCCGTGAATTCGATCAGATCGAGCTGGATCTGCGTCATACGCTCGGCGTGCTTGCGGGCGGTGATATCCATCAGCGTGCCGCAGACCCGCAAAGGCCGCCCCTCCGAGTCGCGTTCCGTCACGCGCCCCCTGTCCAGCACCCAGATCCAATCGCCCGACTTGTGGCGGAGCCGATGCTCCGTCTCGTAAATCTGCGTCATACCCACCAAGTGAGCATGAAATCGCCCGATTACATACGACTTGTCCTCCCGGTGGACGAGCGCTTCCCAACTGCGGAGATCGGGTTTGATCTCGCCCGCCGCATAGCCGAGCATGCGGAACCAGCGCCGATCATAGATCATCGTGTCGCTCGGCACATCGAAATCCCAGGTGGCCGATTCAGCGGCTTCCAGGGCCAGCCTCAGACGCTCTTCGCGATTTCTGAGCGCCGCCAAGCCTGCCTTACGCGCGCTGATATCCCTCCAGGAACCAGCCATTCCCACGACCTGCCCGTCCTTGACAACAGGGCTCTGCCTGCACTCCAGCCAGACCGGATGGCCGGCCTTGTGCAAGGCCTCGATCTCATAGGGCGGTTGGGCCTCGCCCGTCTCGAAAGCGGCCGCGGCCCGCTCCTCGGCAATCTGGTTCAGGGGGTTGTCCGTCATCAAGCCCCCCCAACGGGCCATGGCCTCTTCCGGCGTGTACCCGAGCACCGTTTCGATCTGGGGGCTCAGATAGGTCGGAACCCCCTTCGCATCGCAGGCATAGAAGACGGAAGTGCTATGTTCGACGATGCCGCGGATCCGCTCCTCGCTTTCCCTCAGTTGCCTGTCCGACTTTTTCAGGATGGCAGCCCCCAGCCACAAACCGACCAACCCCAAAACGCCGATTGCGCCGTGCACCATGACCACTTGGGCTCGATGGTCGCCGAGCGCCAAGGCATACGCGGAAAGAGGGTTCGGCGCCGCCGCCTCCGTCGGTGGCACATAGGCGCCCCCACCCTTGGACACCCCCTTGCGGAATACACCATCCTTGTCGACCGAAGCGGCAGCCTCCCATTCGGCCAATGCCATCAGGGACCGATCCATTTCCCTGTGACCCCACACAATCGAGCCGACGATGCAGAGCACCCAAACGACCCCCGCAGTGACCGCCAGGACCTTCCGAGTATTTCTGATCCCCAAAACGTCTCCTTCAGTCATTCAATTCTTGCACAAAATCTTCTGACGCGCTCCCCCCAATGCCTGCACTGCCCGAAACTTTCAACCACACGCCCACACAGGTTCGATCTCTAGACCCCTCCGCACCATCCCCCTTATATCGTCCTCACCTATCGACATTCGAACACCATCCTTGCCGCAGCCGGTTCATCATGTTAATTTAAAGACGATCCATTTGCATAGTGCCCCATTTCCCCGCACACGCTGCCCGGTGAGGTTCACATGAAACGCAGATCGACAACCATGCTATCTGTCTTCCTCTTGCTCATGGGCGCCCTCGGCTGCTCCCTCGCCCCCAGAAAAGCCTACCTGGGCCCGGATCGCCCCAAGCGGGAACTCTCCCTGATCGTCCAGACCGAGAACGTGGAGTACCGGCCCGTCTTCATCCGCATCCCCACCCCGGATGAAGTCCGCGATCTGCCCTTGGACGACCTCGGCATACTCGTCCTGCCCGGCACCTACGCCTTCAGGGCCAAACTCTACCACTCCCGCCTCCAGGAGCGGAAACAGCTCGCCACCGTCCCCATCGTCCCCGGCGAATCGGATTTTCCGGCCGAGCGCACCGAGCTGCGCTGGACCAGGACCGATGCCCCCTACAAAGAGACGGAAGAGGCCCGCCTCACCCTCGAGGCCGGCCTCCGATACGAAGTTTGGTGCTCCGATGACGAACAGATCAGAATGAAGGTCCTCGGCCCCTTCCGCTAGCCGACAACCGTCCCCCTCCTCACCTGCCGAGGCACTCATCCATCATCCCCTCATCCGGATAGACATTCCACACATGTTCCCGGATCTCCTTCCGCAGCCGCTTTCCCTCCCTGCTCTCCGCCCCCTCGATCCGCAGCGCCTCCCGGTAATGCCCGCACGCCTTGCCCCAAGCCTCCTGGTGGAGCGGGTCGTTCGGATACACCGTCTTCGACCGCATGGTCCAGTAGTTCCCCATCTCGACATGCAGCCTCGGGTTCTTGACCCCGGCAAACCAGGCCGCCCGGTCCATTGAGACATCCGCCGCCGGGAGCCATTTGCTGTGGTAATCCGGCGCCTCCCACCGGTGCGTGTAGGCCCATCCCAGTTGCACATGATAGAGCGCCTCGAACGGATTGAGCCGCACCGCCTGCTCGAGCACCGCTATGCGCCCGCCCGCCCCGTCATCACCACCGCCTTCGCCTTCCCGCCCCGAGCCTTCGACCCCCATCCGTTCCGCGAGCTTGAACCAATACTCCGCATTCCCCCCGTCCCACGCAATCGCCTTGAGAACAGACTCGACCGGAGGGTCCTGATCCCGGTTCAGGGTGCTGTTCGGCACGGTATTACAGTACGCCTCAGCCGCAAAATGCCGGACGCTCCACCATCCCGCCCATCCAATCAACCCGAAGATCACAACCAGCGCCACCCCGCCCCGGTACTTGAGCGGCAGATCATAGTAGATATCATTCATCCGGTCTTGCCGGCGATGCCGCTCCAGGTGCAGGGCCGCGTATCCGATGGCCATAACGGCGCCTGCGATCAGCGCAATCGCCGGGGTGTGCAGGCTGAACTCCCCGTAGGAGTGGACGGCGATGTACACAAGAACGGCCGCGGGCACAACCCCGAGCGAAACCGCGTAAGGATCGTTCCGCCTTTTCCACAGCCTCAGCGTCTTGAAAAGGTATATCCCGAACCCAACCACCAGCACCCCCAGCCCCGCCACACCCGCCTCCGCCAGGTACTGGGCCCAGTCGTTGTGGGCATACCGGTAGAACTTCTTCTTGTCGACCACGGACTGGTACTTGGGAAAGGCATACTGGAAATTTCCGACGCCCACACCAAACGCCTTGAAGTCCTCGAACAGGTCCATGGTCCTGGCCGCATAGCGCGAGCGGTTCTCGATCGCCGATTCGATCCGCATGAACCGCTCCAGGGGATACTCGACCCCGATCTGGACCGCATAGGCGCAAACCACCACAAAGATGCCGGCGATAATGCCCCCCTTCCACCGATAGCCCTTCTTCAGCAGAAACAAAACACCCATCGCCAGCATGGCCCAGGCCCAGCTCAGGATAGCCCCCCGGGAGGCCGAAAACACCAGCCCGATCCCCATGACCACCCCTCCAAAAGCGATCAGGACCCTCTTGGACAACGCCTCATCCCCTTCGATCAAGGCCGAGAGCTTCCCGGACAGCCCCCGTTTCTCATCCCCCCCTCGAACTTTTCGCCCCCTGGAGGCAAAAGCCCCGGCGAACCCCGCCGCCAGCACCACCCCCATGGCCATAAAGGCCGCAAAGTGATTCCCGTTGATAAAGGTCCCCTTCAATCGCTCCTTGCCGTAATCCATCCGGTACCACAGTACATGGTGCGACCCGGAATAGGTCTCGATCAGCCCATACAACGCCTCGAAACACCCCGCCGCCAAGAGAACGACAACCACCCCGTCGATCCGCCGCCGCGACTGGAGGGTCTGACAAAGCCCAAAAAAGAAGAAGCCATACACCACCAACCGGATAAGGCTCATCCGCACCGGATACCCATAAGCGGCAAGGGGAGACCAGCCGCTCCCCGCCGCCATTTCAACAGCGGGGATCGACCTCCGGCCCACCTCCGCGGCCCCGGGCGAGAGCGCCTCCAAAATCCCCTCCGGCAGGGGAACCATCTGCAAAACAAAAAAAGCCAGCAGCAGGATAAACCCCGCATGCAGGCTGTTTTTTGGCACCCGCCATCGATACACCCCGAACCGGTAATCCTTTCGGATCCCGCTCAAAACCAGGAGAACGGTTGCCGCCAGCACCCCGAGCGACATGAGGGTGTACATGTACGTGTGCACCGCGCCGAACATCAGGATGCTCAGAACGAGCACGATCAAGAGCAAGATGTAGGCCGCCTTCTCCACGCCCCTTACTGCGAAGCCCTCTCAACACTCCGTCTCCCGTTCTGCAAGGCCGCGGCCCCCACCACCGCCCCGATGGCCACCCCGATCGAGTTCGCGACAATATCCACCGGGTTGAACGTCCGATAAGGGAGATAGGATTGCATCCACTCGATGCCCGCCCCGAAGCCCAGCACCAGCAAAACGAGCCCCACCCTTTTCCACAACAAAAGGCCCTTGCCCGCTCCGATCGCCAGCACGGCCAAAAACGCGAACCCCAACAGATGCACAATCTTGTCGAGCCCAACGGATAAAACCACCACGCTGTGCGCATCACGGCCGTAAGGAACGGCCGCCACAACGGTGAACACCACACAAGCGATCACCAGCCCCCATCGGCACCAGGACCTGGATTTTTCCCCCCGGGCACTCAAGCCCCCGAGATCCCCATAGGCCATCAGAAGATCTTTTCTTTCCGCCTCTGCACCGAATATCCTTTCATTTGCTCCGTGCGCCGTTGAACACGATGTTATGGAATGCCTTCCAGAAATAAACGATCTGGGTCCGCACCTTCCGCTCCAGATACGTCCTCAAATACCGCCGCTCCGACTCGCAGATCTCCTCGAAACTCTCGGGCATGTCCGCATAAAAGGGAGGCACCAGCCCCGGCTTCGCCTGCATCCGCAGCTCTTGCAAATCCTTCGGATACATCCCGAAATACTGGGCGCTCAGCGGCCGCACCCCGAAGAGCTGCAGGTCCCCCTTGACCAGATTGTAGAGCATGGGCAGCTCGTCCAGCCACAGCCTGCGCATCACCTTTCCCCAGGCGGTCAGGCGGAAGTCGTCCCTGATCTTTCCCCCGGGCAGCAGACCGCACTTTGCCACCACATAGTCCTGGATGAATTCCGAATAGGGATGCATCGTCCGAAATTTGTAAATGGAAAGCACCTCCCCCCTATAACCCAAGCGTCTGAGCTTCACCAAAGGCCCGTAAGAGGGCTCTTCGTTATGAGAAGGGGAAAGAAGTTTTTGCGCCACTACATACAAACGGTTGTGGATCTTCTTCTCCGCCGAAATCTCGAAGCCGCAAAAACGGATCCTTCCCAGCACCTCGGCCCGCGACAGCCTCCGATCCCGCCCCTTGGTCACGGAGAAATAAAGCTGCTTGATCCATGGCAGCTTGGGGGCGACACGATGGATCGCAAAATCGATCGTATACAGGATATGCGCCAGCACCCGGGGGTATTTCTGGAACATCCATTCACGGTGCGTTTGAATGGTGTGGGCCATGACCACCAGCCATCCCCCCGCCAACAGCATATTGTGCGCCTCCAACAGATACCGGTTCACCCAACGCATGTCGTTGATCTTCCGGAGGTTGATCACCAGCCTCACCGGATGCCCCTCCAACAGATCCCACTGGATCAGATCGCTGCTGTCCCGGAGCACCATCTCGGCCCGTAAAACAGAGCGGAGGTCGAGCGCCTGGTCCAGAAAGTCAAAGACCTCCCCGTCCCCCTTGAAGGCCCTGTCCCGCAACAGCCCCCGCACCGGTGCGAAGAGCCTCTCCTGGATCCTCGCTGGATCCATGACCTCGAGTCTCTCCTGCCTCAGGAGCCTCTGCCGCTCCTCCAGGGATTCGACGTCCTCCTCCAGCCCCCGCTGCTGTTTCCTGGCGACATAGAAGGCCACCAGGATACTCTCCAGGTAAACCAGCACCACCACACTGCCAAAGACCTGGATCCGCGAGAACTCAGCGAACCGGAACAAGAAAACGATCAGGGCCAGGCTCAGAAACATCAGAACCCCGGCCTTTAGCCAGGGCCACAGGATCTGGTAGAAATTGCCGTGGGCCTTCCTCCGGAATTTCCCGGTGATCGATGAGCAAACGAACCACGTCCCATAAAAAAGAAGTACGAGGATTTCGTACCCGGGCAGAAGCTCGAAATCGCCCCTCTTGAAATAATGGACCAGGAAAAAGGAAAGCCCCACCAGCGCCATATCGGCAAGCATCAAAAGGGAAGAAATGCCCTCGGCCTTTGTCCGCGGCCTTGTTGCAGTCTCATCCGTCCCGGATCGTCTCCCCGCAAAAGCCGGGTACATCACCATAAATATCGCCAACTCCAGACCTGTCAGCACCAGACAGGTCCCAAAGACCTGCCCTCTCGACACGGCATACTCGCCCATCAGCACCACAACCAGCGCCATGGCATAGGCCAAGTATAGCCCTGATCTCAGAATATCCCACACACCCACCCAGTAGC
Source organism: uncultured Desulfatiglans sp. (assembly GCA_900498135.1). Taxonomy (NCBI): domain Bacteria; kingdom Pseudomonadati; phylum Thermodesulfobacteriota; class Desulfobacteria; order Desulfatiglandales; family Desulfatiglandaceae; genus Desulfatiglans; species uncultured Desulfatiglans sp. The sequence continues at coordinate 3,427,754 of LR026961.1, read as the reverse complement.
CTTTCCAAGGCCTGATCCGGAACTTCCGGGTCCCCAGAGAAACCAAAAACCAGCCCCCCCAAAAGGCCAGCAGGAGCTTGAAATTGCGGTCGCTCAGATGCCACGGTCCGCCTTTCCAGGAGTTTACAGTCCAGAAGGCCACATTCAGGAAGAGAAAATCACCCACCCCCAGCAACCAGGGCCGCGGGGCCGCTCCCCGAAGTACCTCAGTTCCTTCCGCACATATCCCGTTCATATTTGCCTGCTCAGAACCGACTGCGCTCATTGCCACACCAAGATCTTGAATCTGTTGTTACACATACCCACTATCCCTATCCCGCGGTACACCTGAAACGTCCGCGAAAAACGTCAAAACCGGGTACTTCGTCAGCTTCCCTCAACAAAAGAAGCATGTAGAGGTAATCCCTACCTTCGAAAAAGAATCCCTCCGAACAGAGTCCTGGATCACATGAGAGACCATATTCGGGGACCTCATATCTTCGACTTCCGCTGAGATGCATTTGACTGTTCGGTTGATCACCAGTTGATCGAAATCCATACTGCTTACAGAAATAGTCCTGGCGGGAACTGCTAAAGGAGGGCAGTGGACGGCATTGATATTATCGGCTAGGCTTAAATTGTGTGATGGTTATAATTTGGAATTGGCTGCCAGGGATTCATTTATACCGAAAACGGTTTTGGCCCAAGAACCCTAAGGGGAGCGGCTAATTTTTAATCACTTTTTGTTCCCTTCGTTCTGTTCTTTAAAACCAGTCTTTTCACCACATTTTTAGTATTCTGCAAAATCAACTCCTTCCCCCACGCCACAGGATCATCCGTCCACCGCTGTGGATGCACGGTCATCATGATACGGTCCGGCAGTTTGCCATGCTTAGCCGCGCGGATGATTTCCCAAGTGCTATGAAACACAAGACCCTGCTCGACCCATTCTTTCTGCTGTCGCATTTTGTCACGGACGCTGACCTTCCAGCCGTCCCACCGCCTCCCCGTATCCGTCAAATAAAACACCTCATCAAAATCAGTATCCAGATAAGGCTCCCCGGCAATTCCCAACGATTCGTACCCATAAATCTTCCAAAGATCCTTGCTGTCCCATGCCGATCTCGGGCTCCCATGCATACAGATCGTTGAAACCGGCACTAGCTTGCGCAACCTCTCCAGGTTGAGCTTAAAATCATTAAAGGCCTGTTCCAGATTGCCCTTGCAGGTTGTGAGGGATTCGTAATGATACCCAACCTCATGACCCAACCCCGCGATTTCTTGAATAATCCCCTCATTCCAGCTTTCAGGGACTGACCGAAAATAATACGTCGCCACAACCCCCAATTCCTGTTCTAGCCTTGCCATCCTCAAGGAGTTCCCCGGTAGCCGATCCACATCATGCCGAAGAACAACCACCTTCTCCAACAATTGTGACATGAACAGCTCAACCGTCTGAAAAGAAAAGCCCTGCCTCTTCACGGCTACCAATAATTCTTTATATGCTTTTATCGTGAAATCCACATTCATCACGCTACATTACGCATCCACCAAAGCCATCCAACTCCGGAGGTGGCATCCACTCATCCGATCCCGAAGGATTCATCCATCCAACGCCGCACGCAGTCATCTAATCATCCAACCATCCCCGCCCTCCGACATCAGACCTATGACATCACACCTCCGACCCCGCGCTCCAGAACCGATCTTTTCACCACCAGGTCAAAATCTTCCCGGGCATGGGATAGAGGCGATTAGGAGGAGGGGAGGGCGCTATTCGCCCATTTGATGAGTTTGATATCAATGTGTTATGTGTTGGTCCTGGCGGGCCATGATTTCAATGCCGCTGATGCAGGGGGGATGCACGCACGATCCTTCCTCTCTAATCACAATTGAAGGACAGAGATCAGATTAATAAACGATATTTTCTGAAGGTTTGCAGCAAGGGCAGGTCAGAGAGTGAATCTGATATGGCAAAGTTGTATATGAATTTGTCCTCAGGATAATATTTGAGCAATAATTCTAATTTCTTCTTCCCATGACAATGGATAAAGCGTTTCCCTTTTATTTCAGATGCCATGTAGGGCCACCCGAGCCTTTGGGCGACCAACTTGACGTAGTCTTTAGGCGATGCAGTTATCAGAACGTTGCTGGTATCTTCATCTGTTTCGTCATCAATTTCTTCCATGATCTCCGACCTTATGGCAGACATCACTTGCCGGACCACCTCATGGATTAACACAGGATACTGTTCTTCCTCTTGGAGGCAACAAAGGACTCTTTGCTTAAACTCCGCGCCTCCAATCATGCGCATTTTCCGCATCAGCGCGATTACGGACACAGGAGTCAAGTATTTTTTTTGCTTAAGATGAGAAACAACGAGAATCCTAAAAGAATCAAAGGGGATCAAAGTGTTATCAAGGTCAATGGCGTTCAGCTTCTTCATACTACTTCATTTACATTTTTCGAGCGATCAGGCTGATAAACCCCTTTGGATCATCCAGGAAAGATACATCCGCCCGATTTACCCTAATATTTTTGAAAAAATTAGCCAATGGACCCACGTCGAGTCGGAACAGATAATTGAGGAGGGAAATATATAACAACGGAGATAAGTAGGTCTTATATTGAACATCCTTCTTTCTAACAAAATTTGATTTACCTAATAGCGGCTCAAAATAATTACATCCATTCTGTAGCCCCTGGTTAATGGAACCCCAAATCCTGGGATTAATCTCTATGACGTATATTTCACCTTTGTCCGTCAATTTAAATTCCAACATGGCAAATCCGGTCCATTTTGTGGCCTTTAAAATCTCTTCGGAGATCTCCCGGATCCTGCAATTAAAATACGTATCCCGGTAAACGCTCGACCCTCCCGTTACCGGTTGTTCAGCAAGCCTTTTGTGCCCAAACCCAATAAGGACCTGGCCATCCTGAGCGTAAACCGAATACCCGCATCCAACGCCGTCCACGTATTCCTGGATGATTAGATCCTCACCGTTCAAGCTTCGGCACTTATTCCGGTCTTCTTCACTGAGTATGTATTTAACCCCTTTAGATGAAGATAGGTTTCTGGGCTTAACAACACAAGGCAGTTCGGCAACATCGATTGTCGTGTAGGTCCTTGGCCTTCTAATGTCCAATTCAGCCAGAAGCCCATTAAGTTTCCGCTTATCATGCAATAGATCAAACTGAGCAAAATCACCAAGATACCCAAACGCTCTGCCCAAAAAATCCCTGTGTTTTATGTACTCACCATACATCTCACTATGAACGGGAACGAACAAATCGATTTGTCTTTCTTTAATAATGTCTCGTAAAAATCGCAGATGCACTTCCCAGCCCTCTTTTGGGCTGGGCGGAGATATAAAATCATCGCAATATTTGGTATGAAAACATCTGATTATCCCTTTGTAATCATATGCAGTTATATGAGTCCGAGGATAAAATAACTTTAAATACTTAGCTATAACAGCAGCCTTATAGCTTGATATCTCGCCTAATAAAATCCTTCTTGCCATACTCTTGTAGTCGGCTTCATCAGAAACGCACCCGCCCCGCCCACTTGCCTTATCCAAGCTCTTCATCCAGGTGTGCCATTATAATTGCGGCTGCTTGCCCATCCCCATAGGGATTTGCCCAATCCGTTGGTTTGTTTAGCATTATTCGGGAACATTCAACAATTCTATTCAAATCTGTGCCTGCCAGAAGATTTGCCCCGATATCAATGGTTTCTGGACGTTCGGTATTTTCCCGCAATGTAATGCAGGGAACCTTAAGAATACATGCCTCTTCCTGTACGCCCCCGGAATCGGTAAAGACTAATTTCGCATTGTTTAGCAATGAAACAAAGTCCAGGTATGTAACTGGCCCAATGAATTTTATAGAATCGGATAAATGTCCAATTTCAAATGTTTTAATCATCTTCTGCGTTCTCGGGTGCAATGGAACAACAACAGGCAATCGGTTATCCGATGCGATCTGCTCTAAACCTATAATAATATTTTCCAGCTTGGTTCTATTATCAACATTCTCGGGCCTGTGAAATGTCGCCAAAAAATAGCTATCCGGACCGACTCCCAATTTGCGCATTATGTCGCTTTCTTTTTGTGCAATATTCAAATTCCCAAGGATGGCATCTGTGACCGTGTTTCCGGTTACGAATATCTGATTCTCCGTTATTCCCTCATTTATTAAATTGGTTTTTGCGATTTCAGTCGGTGCGTACAAATAGTCACAAATATGATCAGCTACAACTCTGTTGATTTCTTCAGGCATGTTTCTATCAAAGCTCCGAAGACCAGCCTCAACATGCCCGACCTTGATCTTGGCCTTAGCGCCAGCCAAGGCTCCGGCCAGAACACTATTGGTATCGCCCTGTACCAATACAATATCCGGGTGGTTCACGGAAAAGACATTTTCAATTCTCTCAAGGATCCTGCCCGTCTGTTTTGAATGGCTGTGAGAGCCCACCTCAAGGTTATATTCAGGTTTAGGGAGTTGAAGTTCCTCGAAGAAGACTTTATCTAATGAAAATGAATAGTGTTGGCCGGTATGAACAACATAAAATGATCGCCTTTTAATTTGACACAAACGCATTATTGGGGACATCTTAATTATTTCAGGCCGTGTACCCACTACAATGCAAATATTCATGACTAATTAATCCATTCCATCGAGTTAATATAGTTCACAAACCATTCTGTGAAATCAATTTTGTCTTTCAGAAGCCTATTTCTTCTCTCGGCCCAGATGTTTTTAATATTGGGTTCCCGCATATAACTTTCTATTATTGGGAAAACTGAAACAAAGCTTTCAGGCCTTACTCCGATAGTTAAATTATATTCGTTTTCAAGTTCTTCAAGATAGGACAGTTTTCCGACAAATGTGTTACATCTGATAGATGGTGTACCCAAAACAGCTGCTTCAGCAGCCATAGTCTGGCTATCTCCTATGTACAGTGAAGCAAAATGGAGCAAAGAATGCACCATTTCAATTGGAAGCTCTATTTGATTCTTTTTTAAATCCCCTTCCAATTCGGATTCGCTACTCACGAAAACACGCCCGAAGTTCTCAAGATACCTGATCAATTGTACCTTGTCTTTTATGCCACGGGCAAAAAGGTCATGGTGCGCCTTGAGGGCAGAGAATCTGACCACGAAAAACCTTTGCCCCGTTTCGAGACCGAGCAAATTGAAAATGGAATTGTCTGGTTGAAAATTGTTAGGGTGCAGGTAAGCCAACTCTTTAAAACTATCAACCAATACTTGTTTGCGCTTACTTAGCCTGTCTCTTATGCAACGCGGATGGACGACTTTACTGGCAAACGGATAGGTGCTTTTCGCAAAAAGCGGGACAATATCGCCATCGTCATCCGTAAAGATAATGGATCGAGCCCTTGTAAAGAATGTTCCCTGAGCTACTGTGGTTGATCCGCCCAGAGCTAGGTCAATATCACTTTTCCTTGCTAGTAACCAGAGCCTAAGAGTCAGTAACTGCTGATACAATAACTTTGTTTTAATGTTATGCCCCTTACGACCCAAAACAAGATGCTCTAAATTGTAACTTCTCAATAACTTAAGGGTATCTTCGTGCTGCGCCGCAGTAACCACCACGTGATGGCCCTGAGACTTCAAAATACGGATGATATTTTTGTACAGATGAACATATGCAGGGTGTGTAATGTCAACTAATATTCGCAACATAAGTCTAAATTATGAACCGATACTACTGATAAGGTCCGCAAAAGCTGCCTTGATGCTTCTGTCATTTCTAATAATTGTGTATTTATGCCTTTGAGCAAGTCGCAGGTACTCCTGACGCTCCTTTTGCAATATCTCAACCGGATATGTATAAGGATCTTTCCGCGACACCTGTCTTGTTAGGGAGGTTTCCGCATCGATATCAATGTAAAAGGTAAGGGGCGTCTTGATGTTTCCCCACAAGCATCTGAGCCATTGGGTACGATAGTTTAGGGCGGCCATCTTAATTTGGGTGGCAGAGATAAACCTGTCGTAGATATAGACTTCATTCTTATTACGAGGCCTGTTCACCAGATAAAAAAGTATGTTATCAAAAAGTGCGATAGGGGGCTTGATCATAGCCGATAATGAGACTTTTTTCGGTGCGTAGTAGGATGTTTTTCTGGGCTTCCTGTTACGATCAATCACTCTTCCAAGCCTCAATCTATCTCTGACCTGGGTTCCGGGTGGGTAGTCAAAGGGTAGCCGAAAACGGCATTAAATCCGAACGGTTAGATGCAGGCCCGAAAAACGCGTGTTACTACGCCTCTGAATGACGGTTCACAA
>LR026961.1:3381707-3419819 GCA_900498135.1 uncultured Desulfatiglans sp. | reverse complement strand
ACAGGTTTTTGCGGTTTTTCAGATGCCCCCCTTGATTTTATTAGGAAAATCCGGCTTCGGAGGCCAAAAAGTGCCTACTGAGCCGGAACTCAGGTCTGAAAAAATCGGCAAATACCCATTTATGAAAAGGCACCAATGTAACCTTAATTTCTCGCGCTTCCAAATATTCAGTCAACATGCGGGCCAGAGTCGATTTGCCTGAACCATCAATACCTAAAAATGTAATTTTATTCGCTTTCATGTGCGTGAAAGTAGCCATAGATTATGAAAAAAGCATAACCTTCGATAGGATGGAATCTGAGATGGAGACATCATATGTTTTTGGGGTGGAAATCCTATAACATGCACTTTGGCCAAAATCTTTTGCGAAAACCACAAACAGGTCTTGTCGCATTTTGCTTATTATTGCAGGATTGCATTCCTGTAACAGTTCCGCAAAATAATTATACTTTATGCCGCTTAACGAATGAGTGGGAGGGATACTCAGTTCTTTCATTTCATTCTCAACGAGTTCCGGTATAACATCTTCCAATCGACATTCCGCTATTCCAAATTTATCGCCTTTGGTCAAATAGCATACAATAACAGGCTTCTTAGGTTTGGAGATGGTAATGGAATTGTCTTGCGCAGTTTTTCCCTTTCGCAGCAACTGGAGACCGAGCTTGATCTTGTCAAAACTACTCCCTGCGTTTTCATCCCTAAAATGATTGATTTTATATCTGAATGATTTCAAGTTAAGAGGAAAGGGGTACAGCAGGCCATCTGAAAGCATCGTATTCTCTTCGCCTAAGAACTGTGCCCCATGCCTTCTGATAACATCCATCAGGATAGAGGTTTTGAAAACCCCTGGTCTTCCAGCTAATAAACATGCTTTTCCGTCTAAAGAGAAGCTGCACGAGTGTACCAGGGAACGCCCTTTTTTTAGTAACGAATAAGATATCAAAGACCGCACATATAAATTTTTTATGGCAGTGTAGGAGAATGGTTTCCTAACACCATCGAAATATGGAATAATTTGACATTCGATAAACCCATTTTTGTGTTCGATAAGGTGTACTCTCCATCCGTCATATTGTTTTTGAAGTTGGTGTGTTGCTGTTTGGTCCTTTGATTGTATATTAAATTCTTTTGTAACAACTAATTTGAAATTCAGAGTAATGTTTTTGTCTGTTCGAAAATATTCATATTCAGAATTTATATTTTCAATTAAATGATATCGGGTATTATTTAAAAGTTGAAAGGCTATCTTATGATGGATGCTGTAATTTTCTATGAACATAAAAGTTATATTCAGGTGCAAATATTTAAGCGAGCCTTTAGCTTAGATTCAATGTCATTGACTTAAGCTATGGGCTTATAAGCCATAGTGGCAATTTTCAGTTTCGGCCCCCTCTTTCTGGGATTCTTCCGCCCTGGTCGGATAATCGATAAGGACTTACCGAGGGGCGTGAGGAGGGGTTTAAGGATTTTAGTGATATGTCGTCGAGTAAAGAAGATCACAATGTTGTTTTTCATAGACGAAGGGTGCATTACGCGTTTCTAGAAAGACGTTTAGCCTTTTCCCTTGTCTTATGATTGTCGAAGAGGTGTTCGAAGGTACCATTGACCAGCGCGCACCGGAGCTTGAGCATGTTGTTGCAGTTTGAGACCAGCCACCATGCCCCGCTTCGTTTGATCCGGACATGGCAGATGAACTTGTTCGCGGATTCGATGCCGCCGCTGCCAATCGCGTAGCCGCCGCGGCGTGCCCCATGGTAATTGAAGCGATTCTTGTTGGTTTCGAGGTAATGGATGGTCTTGCGTATGGACTCTTTTGCGGCGTCNTTGGCGGGCTGCATGCGTTTCATCCCGCCAATGACTGCGCCCACCTCTCCCTTGTGTGAAAGGCGGGCCATCGTGCTCTCCACCCAGAGAAAGGCCCTCTGCGGGTCGTCGGGATACTGCGCGGAGGCCAGAGCATGGATATGTTCAGAGCAGTGATAGAAGTCCAGGACCTCGCGGGCGCCGGGGAAGGCCTGCTGCATGGCACTCCAGAGCCATGGCGCCCCGTCGCCCACCAGGCAGGGGCGGACCTTTTTCTGCGGGATCCGGGAGGCCGCCAACGAAAGGGCCTCCGTCAGTTCCTCGGCACTTCCAACCTGGTGCCAGCTGGCGATATGCACGATACGGTCCTCATCGAGGAGATAGAGCCTGAAGCCTTTGGCTTCTTTGTATTCACCCGGGCCCCATTTTTCATCGCGGCCCTCACCGCGGGGGCGGGTGGGCGTATGCGCCCCGTCGGTAGCCGCTACGAGGACCGGGCGCCGTCTTCCCTTGCCCTTTACCGTATCGATGCGCCGCTCGATCTCGGCCGCTGAGGGGATGACGGCTTCGGCCGTGGCCTCTTCTGCAAATTGCGCAAACAGGTCGTGCATCTGATGATCGCTGAANGAAAGGCCGGTGGATTTGAAAAACAGCTCGCTTGCCCGCTCAAAGGGCAGATCGGCCAGAAATTCCAGGGCCAGTTTCTGCAGGTCGTGCTGTTTTTTGCGGGAAGAGAGCCCGAGCACCTCATCGGCGGGCGAAAAGCCATGCTTGCAGGAGGCGCAGTAAAAATAGGGCCGGGTTACGGTCGCCGGCCCGAGCAGGGTCTCGATCGTGCGGGGGGCGTGAACGCTTCTCCTGATCTTCTTCTTGCAGATGGGGCACTCGGCCAGATCCTGCGAAAGGATTCCCTCGTGTTTCGTCTGGATGAATTCCTGCAGGATAGCGGCCAGCAACTCCGGTTTAGCCTTGCTGATGGCCTGGGTGATGTCCATCAGGGTCATTTTCTTCTCCGAAACGAGATCTTCGGCCAAGGCATCGACAAAGGCATCAATGGCTTTGTGCATCATCTCACGGTACCTCGCAAGCAGTCTTTGCTGGATCCGGTCCTCCANAGAGGCNAGATCGAGGGCGGCGTTCATCATGGGACGCCTCCTTCGCCAAGATACTGCAATCGCTTGCGGAAATCACGGACAAGCGGGAAAAGGAGCACATCTTTTTTCCTGCCGTGTTCATAAAACCGGTTGTCCTTCTTGGCATAGCCGGCCGTTTCTCCTACCAGGGTCCAGTTGGCAGCCTTGTAGCAGGTTCCGCGAAACCGAGCCTGGTCGACAAAGGTTTCGAGCAGATAGGCCGGATAGCCGTAAAAGGCGTGCCAGTCCCTGCCAATGATCCGAGCCGAAAGACCGAGCAGATGGGATGCCAGATTCTTGCAGCGGACCCAGGGAAGCAGGAGAAAGCGGTTGTTGTTCACCACATGGCGGATGTTTCTGTTTCGGGCCTGAGGGCCCCAACCGATGAAACGGTCCCGGGCGGCAATCCGGAATACACTCGAGCTCCACGACAGACACGCAACCGGCCGGTCGCCGGCCCAGGCGATGTACTTCAGGTGGGATCCGACGATGATTCGGAAGCCTTCGTAATGATACCGATAGACCAGATAGTTCCACAATCCCTCATGGGCTGTCCGCCTGACCATTGCCAGTCTGACGGGGGGCAGGTCTTCGATCGCCTTTTCCAAAGGGCTAGTATCGACTTCCGGCGGTTCAGGCGGCGGAACGTAGTAGCGCCGGTTGGGCGGGTTCGCAAGACCCCTTTTCGACGGCGGCAAGGTGATGAGGTCTTTGCTTTCGAGCTTCCTCAGCAGGATCCTGCATACCTGCCCTTTGAGGTGGCCGTTTTCCTGCCGCCAGTTCCACAGCCGGCAGAGCTCCCTGGAAATGGCCACACGGCCCTGAGTCCATTGTCGGGCGATAACCGATCGGATCTGAATCAGTTCTTTCGATCCGATCTGTCTGCCGCGAATGATGAGATCCGTACCCATGGTCTTGCCTCCTTCCTGACAGGAAGGTAGCAAGCCCAATCTTGGAACGCAAGGGTTTTTTTAGAAACGCGTAATGCTCCCTGGAGCCAATGTGGAGGAATCGTTTTCTGCCTGAAGGAAAGAAAGGGTCTCGGACCAAGACCTGAGTTCCGGCTCAGTAGGCACTTTTTGGCCTCCGAAGCCGGATTTTCCTAATAAAATCAAGGGGGGCATCTGAAAAACCGCAAAAACCTGTAGTAACACGACGTGATCGTTATCATATTGACATGCTATGTGGTATATGCTAACCACGTAGATATGTTTATTCGAACGACCAAACGCAAAAATCGAGACGGCTCCGTGGTCGAGTACCTTCAGCTCGCGCATAACGTTCGCCATCCTGAGACGCGCAAACCGACCGCCCAGATCATTCATAATTTCGGGCGGGCTGACTTGATCGACCGTGATGCCATGATGCGCCTGTGCCAATCGATTGCGCGCGCCTGCGGGCTCGAGTTGGAAGTGGGCGGGACCGCCGTGCCGGGAAGAACCTCGCTTGAGAAAACGTGGCCAGCCGAGCTTAAACTCCTGGGTTCCCGGCAATTGGGCCCGGTGTTGGTCGCGGAGGCGTTGTGGGAGCGCCTGGGTATCGGAGAGGCGCTGCGCAAGGTTGCCGCAGATGCAAACTGTCAAGTCCCTTATGAGCGAGCGCTTTTTGCGATGACCGCCAACCGGCTTTGCGAACCGCGCAGCAAGCTGGGAGTGTGGGACCGGTGGCTCCCGACAGTCCATCTCCCGTCTTGCCAGGGACTGAAGCTTGACCACTTTTATGAAGCGATGGACCTGCTCCATGCAAGCGCGGGGGAGGTCGAAAAAACCATTTTCTTCAACACCGCCAACCTCTTCAACCTTGAGGTCGATGTGGTGTTCTACGATACGACCACGGCCTCTTTCGAGATCGACTTCGAAGATGCCGAGCTCGTCGCGAGCGCGGAGGGCGGCGAAGAGGATCTGTCCCGGCCCGTATCCGGCCTGCGCAAGCGCGGGAAATCCAAAAATGGGACGTGGAACCCTCAAGTGGTGGTGGCTCTGGCGGTCACCCGAGAGGGGTTTCCGGTCCGCTCCTGGGTGTTCCCGGGCAACACGGCGGATGTGACCACGATCGAAACGGTCAAACAAGATCTGAGGGGATGGCAGTTGAATCGCTGCCTCTTTGTCGCCGATGCTGGCATGAACTCTGAAGACAACCGCAAACGCCTGTCTCTGGGCGGAGGGAAATACCTCCTGGCGGCCAGGGCGGGGAGCGTCAAAGAGATCAAGGATGAGGTCTTGACCCGTGGGGGACGATACAAAAAGGTAGGGGACAATCTCCAGGTCAAAGAGGTCGAAATCGGCACCGGGGTCTTGCGCAGGCGTTACTTCGTCTGCTTCAACCCCAGGGAAGCGGAACGGCAGAATCTGCACCGGGAATCTGTCCTGGAAGAGCTGCGCCAGGAACTCGACCGGCACAGGGATTGGGATGCCACGGCCAAATGGGCGATCGAGCTGCTGGCCTCCCAACGCACCAGACGCTATCTGGGCATCAGCAAGGCCGGGAAAATCTTCATCGACACCGCCAAGATCGAAGCGGCCCGCAAGCATGACGGCAAATGGGTCCTCATCACCAATGATGACACCCTCCAGGCAGAGGATGCCGCCACAGGGTACAAAAACCTCCTGATCATCGAGCGCTGTTTCCGTACGATGAAGAGCACTCAGATCCATATGACTCCCATGTATCATTGGTTGCCGCGTCGAATTGAAGCGCATATCAAAATCTGTGTGCTGGCCCTGTTGCTCCAACGGGTAGCCGAGTTCATGACCGGCAAGACATGGGGGTGGCTCCATCATGCCTTGGCTCAGTTCCAGGCCACGGAATTCGAGACCCCCAGTCACCTATTCTTTCGACGCAATGAACCCCCGGAGGAGGTCCTGTCTACGCTGAAAACATTAAAGATTTCAATCCCTAAGCCGATTCTAGAAATTGTGAACCGTCATTCAGAGGCGTAGTAACACGCGTTTTTCGGGCCTGCATCTAACCGTTCGGATTTAATGCCGTTTTCGGCTACCCTTTGACTACCCACCCGGAACCCAGGCAAGAGTTCATCATAGGGTAGACTTCCGGGAAAAAATTTTCCGGGAGGGACTGCCATGGCAAACAGGAGGTTCGAGATGCATCATTACCGCCAGGTTATTTTTCGGATGCGCATGGGGCAAAGCGACCGTGCCATTGCCAAGAGCGGGCTGATGGGCCGGATCAAGTGTGCCGAGGTACGGGCCGTTGCGGAGAGGAACGGCCTTCTGTCGGCCGTTCCTCTCCCTGAGGATCAGATCTTGGGCAAATTGTTTGAGATTAGCACGGAGCGAGCGGCTCAGCCCTCTTTGATTGAACCGTTTGAAAGTCAGGTCAAACAGTGGTGGCAGGAGGGTATTTGCGGAACGACGATTCACCGGGCGCTTAACAGCCATTACGGGTTTGCCGGCAGCTACTCCTCTGTGCGGCGTTTCCTGCAGAAACTTGATAAGCGCAACATACAGGCAAGCTGTGTGCTCGATTTTGAGCCCGGCGAGGCTGCACAGGTGGACTTCAGAACGGGTCCGACCATTACGGATGTGTTTACCGGCGAAGTGCTCAAGACCTGGATTTTTGTCATGACACTTTGTTACAGCCACCACCAGTATGCCGAACTGGTCCTGGACCAGACGGTCAGAACGTGGCTTTGCTCTCACCGCCATGCTTTTGAGTTTTTCAATGGGATTCCCTGTAAAGTGATTATCGACAACCCGAAGTGCGCGATTACCCGTGCATGTTATTATGACCCTGATGTACAGCGCTCTTACGGGGACCTTGCGGAGGCCTACGGCTTTCTGATCAGCCCCTGCCCGCCTCGGGATCCGAAGAAAAAGGGCCGGGTGGAGAGCGGGGTCAAGTACATCAAAAGGAGTTTTCTGCCCTTGCGAGAGTTCCGCAGCCTCCGCGATGCCAACGAGCAACTCCAGCGGTGGGTGCTCGAGGAAGCAGGCAACCGGATTCATGGCACGACCAGACAGAAGCCTTTGAGCGTTTTCGCCGAAACCGAGAAAGTGTTCCTGAAGCTTTTGCCCGACGTCGCACCGGAGATGGCCGTATGGACGCACGCCAAGGTCCATGCCAACTGCCATGTGCAGTTCGAGAAGGCCTATTACTCGGCGCCCTTCAGCCTCGTGCACCGCAAGCTCTGGCTCAAGGCAACGGAGAAGACCGTGAAGCTTTGCAAGGACTTTGAGCTTGTGGCGGTTCATCCTCGCCTCTACACCCCTGGAAGACACGCTACAGTGGACGAACATCTTCCACCCGAGGCCCTGGCCTATAAACTGCAGGATCCGCAATGGTGCCTCAAGCAGGCTGAGCTGGTCGGCGAGCACTGCCACCGCCTGATCCGCAGACTTTTTAGCAACCGTGTCCTCGATAATCTGCGGGCCGCGCAAGGCGTCATCCGCCTCGGCAAGAAGTATGGCACCGGGAGGCTCGAAGAGGCCTGTGAGAGGGCCCTGCACTTCGATAACCCCCGCTACCGGGCCGTCAAGACCATCCTCGAGAAAGGACTCGATCAGGTCCCCTTCAAAGAGGAACCACAGCCTGCGCTCGCTTCGGTCTACCAGGCATCCGGTCGGTTCATCAGAAAACGCTCTGAGCTTCAGGTTCACTGAGAAAGGAGGCGCCCATGAATCCCATGCCGGATCTGATCCCCATGCTCAAGCAACTGCGCCTCTCAGGCATTCTTGATTCTATCGAGAGCCGCAACCGCCAGGCTATCGACGAGAAACTCTCCTACATGGATTTCCTCGCCACCATCATCCAGGACGAGGTGGCCCGCAGAACCCAGAAGAAGTTGGCCTCGGCACTGCGCCGGGCCAACTTCCGCAATCACAAAACCCTGGAGGAGTTCGACTTCACCTTTAACCCCCACATCAACCGCAGCCTGATCATGGATCTTGCCTCCTGCCGTTTCATGCAGGAGAAGGTCTGCATCTTCATCGTGGGGCCCTGCGGGACCGGCAAAAGCCATATCGCGCAGGCCCTGGGCCATTGCGCCATCCGCGCCGGGCATGATGTCCTCTTTACGACCCAGAGCAAAATGCTCGCGCAGCTGCATGCAGCCAGGGCCATCAACGCCTTTGACCGCCAGTTCGCCAAACTGGCCGGCGTCGATCTGCTCATCATCGACGACTTCGGCCTCAAGCCCCTCAAGGGCAGCCAGGACGAAGACTTCCATGACGTCATTGCCGAACGCTATGAACGTAAAAGCACCATCGTGACTTCGAACCTCGATATTCCAGAGTGGACCGACGCCTTCCCCAACCGTATCCTCGGGGCAGCCACCATCGACAGGCTTCGGCACGGTGCCTACAAAGTCATGCTCGAGGGCAAAAGCTACAGATCCCCACGGGGGACTCAGAAAGACCAAAAAATCACCTGCTCCAAAACGCAAAAAACACCAGGTCAGAAAAGGGGTGAAATCGCTTGATTTGACAGGCGCCCCGAGACCCTTTTCCGCCACTTTTTAATGGCTCCATTAAGGCGATCATGGGTGGCTCTATTAGGGTGATCATTGACACCAGCCACCGCCTCAACGGCCTCCTGCAATGGCTGTGGGTCATGGCGGGGCCGGCAGCGGCTTTCTTCATGATCCATTCCAACCGCTCGAAGGAAGCGTTCGAAGCATTGATCAAGGACTGGACCGGCATCCTGGTCTCGGACGGATACGGCGTGTACCGCAAATGGGTCGGACTGCGGCAGACCTGCCTTGCTCATCTGATCCGCAAGGCCAAGGAACTCTCCGAAAGGAAAGACCCGGACATAAAACGGTTCGGTCTCTGGGCAACCCATGAACTCCAACGACTATGTCATATGGCCAAGGATCCCCCCTCCGTCGGAGAGTGGCAGGCCTTTTATGCTCGTTTGATCCGCTTGATCACCCTTCATGAGAAGCGCAAGGATGATGCCGGCAGATTTACACGCCGTCTTCGCAGGGAGATCGAAAGCCTTTGGACGTTCCTCTTCGAGCAGGGGGTGGATCCCACGAACAATCATGCTGAGCGGATGCTTCGATTCGCCGTGCTGTGGCGCAAATCCAGCCAGGGTACGTCCAGTGAAAAAGGCAACCGCTGGGTGGAGCGTATCCTCTCACTCAGGCAAACCTGCCGCCTGCAGAAAAAAACAACCTTCCCCGTCCTTGTCGATGCCCTGCGCGCCGACTTCCGGGGTCAGGAACCCGACCTCGCCTGGATCGCTCAGCCCACCGCCTGATCCAGATCCTGTGATCGATTACGGAGGTTTTGATGGTGTATCGGCGGAATTTTCGAAAATAGAAATGGCCGTCTTCAGCCTGCATGTTGCCGATCATGCAGGTCGCCACCTTTTGGGCCAAAGCCCTGTTTCCAAAGCGGCACAGGGTCAACAGGGTCTGGCCTGCTGCCGTGCATTCCATTGGATAAAGGCTGTTGTGGTAAAATTTGGGGATTCCTTCTTTCGTAATAAAATGGGCTTTGTAAAAGGTATAGACCTTCTCAAGGCTTTGTCGATGCCTCGCATTTCGGTGAGCCCCGTCTTTTAAAAAGTGGCCTAAGACTACGTCCCTTTGGGGGCCGTCCTTTATAAAGCAGGTAGAAACTCTTTGGTAACGCTCTCACATGCCAAATTGATAAATGACTTTTCTATATTTGTTTATCATAATTTCGACGTTAAATTTATCCAAATATGTTTTACGAGCGTTTTCAGATAAATGTTTATACTCACTAAATGTTATGTTCGGTAAATTATTGATGCGATCTATTAGCTCAGAAAAAGAATTGCATAGGAATCCATTTACCTTTTGTTCGACAATTTCCAGATTTCCGCCCACGTCATTGCATATTATCGGTTTCCCCATCATGGCTGCCTCAATCAGACATATCGGCAGCCCTTCTTTTTGAGTAAATAACATAACGTAATCCATTTCCTTGTATAGGCTAAGCATGTCACTAACAAACCCTAATGCCACGAAATTAGAGGACGTTCTACATTTGCTTTTTAATTCATCATATAAAGGACCATTTCCTGCAAAAAATATGTTTACTTCTTCATCCACTTTGCCTTTCAATTTATTGACTACGTTCACCTGATTCTTTATCTTTGTAATTCGTGCTGGAAATAGAATTTTAATGCCGGTTTGCTTGTAATTGTGTTTGCCATACTCATCAGCGTATCTATCATGAATACCATTTTCTATAACCATGATACGCGATGGATCTTGTTTAAAATATTCCACCAAATTATTCTTGACCCTATGTGATACAGCAATAATGTTTTTCGGGTAGAGCGTAACGTGCTTCAAATTAAAAAACTCATTATGGGCTACATGAACAATATTTCTCTTCAGAAACAGAGACAATAACAATAGCTTTGTGGTGAGTTTTCGATGGTGGGATATGAGTAACCCTTTTGCAAATAAGAGGCGAGACAATGATAATCGCCAATAATTCGATTCCGGTATAACCTCTCTATATCTTTCATTTATTTGACAATATTCATCGTATCCCGAGACTATAACGTCATATTCAGCTTTTAGCCCTGAAAACAAGTCGATAATAACATTATGAACTCCTCCAACATTCCGAAAACTGGGATACAATAAGTATATTCTGTTTTTGTTCAATTAAATTACATCCTCCTGTATATTGCGAAGAAAGATATAGTTCGGTCTTTTTAGCAAATTCCGATATATCGGCAATCCAAGATTCCTTGCAATTTTCTTCGGGGTGCTCCAATCGGGCATATATCTATATTGCACTTTCATGGGGATTAACACTTCTTGCATGTCCGCCGCCTCTGCCATCTTCAGTAGAGAGGATCTCCTGAAGCAGTTAATATGCTCTAACGGTGCAACAAGATTAAGAGAATCTTTCGAGCCTTTTGCCGCTTTCCACTTCATTTTTTCTAATCTTCGTCTTAAGTAACTAGCAGTGGGGACACTGATTTTACAAATTCCGTTTGCCTTTAGGGCCCTCCTCAAATGGCGCAATGTCTGCAGAGGCTCTGGGATATGTTCAAATACTTGCTCAGTGTTAATAAAATCAAAGCGGGATTCCGGCATCTCCTCCCACGTAACCACTTTGATCCCTTTAGATTTGGCATGTTCGATTCGGGAGGGAGATAGCTCTGAGCCATATGAATCGCATCCAAAAGCCTTCGCCATTAACGCCCATTGACCCCATCCCATACCGAAATCAAAAAAAGATAAGGTCGTTGGCGCCCTTCTGAAGTATGAAATGATTTGCATAATCTCTTGTGCATGTTTGGCATAAATAGCCAAGGAATCCTGCTGCCGACGAAGGTTAAAGACCTTTTTTGGATCTATCCAATGCTCATATATACGCGCCATGAATAATCCGTTTGGTATATCTCTTTGAAAAATTAATCCGCAAGCGTCACATTCACACAGGATATACACACCTGCATTCAAATACTGGTACTCAACCATCCCATTTGAACAATAAAAATCTGTCAAATAATCTCTAAGTAGAGGATCGTTATAGTCTTTCTGATATATAATACTGAATTTAGCTGAACCACAGGCTGGACATGATTTCCGTCGTTCAAAATATGTGTCGTCCATTTTTTCTCCTGATCATTGATACGTCGAACTTGGCTTAGCGGTGCAGCCTTGGCCCGCAGCCACTGGGGCAGTGCTATGCCACCCCCCCTGGCGGAATCACTTAAAACTCCGTCCTTTGTGTGGAGATTCTTCAGCATCTTCATTCACAAATTCTTTGGAGGTAAGGTTTCAAGTTATTTGTTACGATGGCTTTCCACATATAAGGTTTAGCTCCATTTCTAATTGCCTCCGAATCAAAAGAGGCCCTATTCTGCAATATCTTCTTGATCCCCAAATAAAAATCGTTCACGGATTCTCCCACAAGTACGCCGTTTTTTTCACTGATGACTTTCCTGTTTTCCGAAGTGTGTGTCGCTATCACTGGCATACCCGACAGTAAGTATTCAAAAGTTTTAAGCGGTGGCTGAACATCGAAATAATCCGTCAACGGTATATATGATACACCAATGTTCGTATTGTCGAACCATTGGGCGATCTCCGTATGCGGAATTCTTCCAATAACTAAGACGACACTTTTCAATCCGAGCTTATCTACGAGTTCTCTCAATGAGCTTTCCTCGTCATTGGATCCCGTGCCGATAATAGAATAGGATAGGGGTATGCGACCAACAAGCTCGTCGTAAACCCTTTTAAAGCCATGTATTGTCACATCGATGTTTCGATTAACAAGCGTTCCCACATAGAGAAGATGAACTTGGTCAAAATTCTTATTGGTAGATGATATCACATCAGCGCCAAGGGGAAGGATATGGGCTTTTTGGCCCATATTCAACTTATCAGCCAGCCCCTGCGATATAACAGTGATGTTTTTGAAAAACTTTGTTTCAAACTTTAGCCTTGAATCATAAAGCCATCTTCTGATTCGCTTTTGACTAACAGATGCGCTACGAACGTCTAATACAACCAAATGTGAGGGGTTAGATAAACGTAACGCCAATGAAATCCCTTTCAAATATTTAATAAAAATAATACAGTTACTGTGCTTTCTTATTTCTTGAAGCGCTTTTCCAAAAAATCGTATGCTTCGAACTAAAGAATTTCCTTTCCGACTGACATATACTGAGCGGACTCCATTCATTTCAATTTTTGACAAACCATGCTCCTTACATATATAGATAATTGAATAGGAATCGCGCAAATATTTGCAAATATAATAATTTCCAGTATGATAACCAAATTGCACTTGATCAACTATAAATAAAGTTTTATTGTTGTTCGTTAGCATATCAATAAATACCTTAAGTTTAAATGTATTTAAATTGTAACTTTAAATCCTGTGTAGGGCTGCATTTGAGCGCCGCTCAAGCATATCTTTACGAACAATTGCAGAGAAAAAAATCTAACAGGTTTGCGTATATCACTCAGGTAACCTATTTTAACGACCTTTCATCTCTTCAATCTTGGCGAATCGTCTTTCATAGATATCAAGAGCAAGGTCATCACGAATACGATACCGGGAAATGTATTCCACGGGATATCAACAGTAGTTGTGTTTTTAATCATCAGGAACGTTAGAAGGCATATTGAGAAAAACTTAATGCTGGATTGTTTTAAATTTAAAATACTGTCTTTAAACAAGTAATATATTAGCATTAAAAACAAAAGGAGGGCTATCAAACCTCGATCTACGGCAACGGTAAGGAAACCACTATGAGACGAGCGATTCACAATTTCCATAAACCCTGACAGTCCATAACCAAACAAAGCAGTACTAATATCTGCAGTTCTCATCAATTCAAAGCTTTCTCTCCAATAATACGCCCTACCCCAGCCACGATTGTAGAAATCTAATTGGGCGGTGATCTTGTCTGGTCGAACGAACTGCTGCATGAATGATCCCAAGTCGTATCCTATATAACTTAATAAAATAATTGTCGAAATGCTTAACGATAATATGCTTAACAATATTTTTATTGTATTTTTAGGCTTAGAAATAATTTTAGAAAAGTTTAAAATTAAAAATAACATTAATCCTATAGCAAACGCTACCCAGGTACCTCTACTGCCAGTTAATATCAATCCGATGAAATTAATAAAAATAATAATAGAGTACACAATACTCCATTTTTTGCTTAAAAGAAAATATTGTTGGCGACTTAGCTTAAATAAAGTAGCTATGATAGCAACCGCAAAAACAGGAGCTAAGTTGTTAGGACTACCATACCAGCCAGTAAGCCGACCCCCCCCCCCAAATGACGGCTGCTGAATCTTTATCATACCTAACGAAAAGCCACCAAATGCGAAAACATATAATGCAACCATAACCGACACAACACTCAGGATAATCAACATATTAATAAAATGCACAACATATTCTGTTTTTTTTAGATTGTAAAAAATAACAAAATTATAGAAACATAGAAATAACAATATTTGGCCGCCACCAGTAACATATGCACTTAGAAATTCACCTTCAAAAACAGCCAAAAGAGAAGACCATACATTAAAAATAATAAAACAGGCTATGCATTTTTTATCTAATTTTGGCACATACTTGTTTTTCAAATTGATGATAAGAAGCGATACCACAGTAAAGAGCAAAAAAGCGTGTCCTGGAATGGAAAATACCTTGTCTCTATAAATTCCCTCTTGATAGGTCCACAAAAATATAAAAAGCAAAAAGTATAAATACAATAATCTATGTCGCAATGTGATTTTATAGTAATATTTTTCAGCGCACATAAGCTGAACCTTTTAAAGCAAGTTCATCATATTAAAAGATACTGCGTTAACTTTGATTAAGGACATCTTTCGCTTTCCTAAATGCGTATTATCAACCACCACATAGGTTCCTTCCCTATCCCATCGTGGATGCAAATCACATCGGACTTCTTTACGATATTTAACAGGGCTGTATAGCGCTCCTATCTTGTGGACCTTCCTGGTCTCCAGGTTGGCCAAAAACAATTTCTGATCACGGCAGTTATCAGGATAAGTGTCTGTAACAATAATCCTCTTGTCATGGGGATGAAACATTGGGTGGCCATCTTCACTAAAAGGCAAACTTAAATCCGTACGACTTTTTTCCTGCCGGTTGTAAAGTGTATAGTTCCATGTGCCCGTATTATCAAGTGTGGTTGCCAGAAAACAATCTTCATCCCGCCAACAGTAATGCGATACGAGCCGGTCGCCCTCCACCTCGGACCACTCTCCTGTGGTCAGATCCACCTCGCATACACGCAAGCCTCTTCCCTTATTACCCCCACGCTCCCATACATGGAAGAAAACAACTCGTTTGCCATCGGGAGAAAAGGTGGCGTGGTTGATGTAGTGCTGGCTTCCGGGGTCCCCTGCCGTTTTGGCAAGGTCTTCGAGACTAACAAGCAAAATTATTTTTTCTCCGCTGGACAAATCAAATATAGAAAGACCTTGATGGCTAGGGGCAGAATCAGATGCCGTAAGGTCCGCAAGCACTCGATAACCATAACCTGGGCGAAGACGACCTAATCGTGAGAAATTAGTGCTCGCAGCGTATTTGCCTGTGGGATCAATTGAATAAATCGGATATGCGAATTCTCTTACTACACTCAGGTGCACAATGTCGAAGATCTTTGAACCATAGACACCGTCCTCAATCAGCGCATTGAATACAACATGCGTGTCCGACTTTAATGGGTGCCACTGTAGCATGCAACCTTGTTGCCAACACCAAGTCGTTGTCTCTGAAAATGGAATGAATTCATTTCTGAACTCCCCATCTTCCATTTTAACAAAATAGCCGAGAGTAATAGGGGTACATTCACTTTCAAGTTTAACATCGGAGATTGGTATAGACATGGCAAGGATTTTTCGACCATCCCTACTAAAAGGAGTTTTGTCATGGTACCCAAAAAATGTGGAGGACACACCGTCTGAAAGTGTGATGGCATTAGCTAATTTTCGACGCCAGTTAATTCCATAGCGGCTAATTCGGAAAGATAGTGCAGCAGAAGATTTTAAAAATACTTTTGCTCTTGTGGGTATTCTTTTTCTAATCATATTTACGGCTGTCATAGCTTTTTGAATTACCCAAAATGTTTTATATTACGGAATTGTCTGCCTCGCCTCATTGCACCAATAGCAAGTTGTGGATTGCGCCACCAACACAATCAGAATAAAAACCTTCAATAGTAAAATCCTCACCAATTTGATTTAACCTTTTATCGTACTCCCTAATGAACGGATAAGATGTCCCACAAGTTCGCAATCTATCAGGAGAGAATCCAATCAGAAAACCATCTGGTTTTGGTGCTATGCCTCGAACAAAATAGTCGTTTTGACTAAGCTTATAATGTTCAATGCTATTATTTACTGTGTTCATTATCCCTACTGATTCACTTCCAGATTCCGTAACTAACAGCTTATTTTGGCCGTTCATAAATAGCAAATCATGAGCTCCACAAAAACTTCCTGGACTTGCATAAAAATCAGCATGTTGCGTTTGCATATCAAGCTCTATTATAGAACTTCTAACAAATTTGATATCATTCCAACCTTTTGTACAAAGATAAATTTTATTTTTATTTAGTTTAACTTCATTCATATGATATGCATGATATGCAGACTTGG
Organism: uncultured Desulfatiglans sp.; assembly: GCA_900498135.1. NCBI lineage: Bacteria > Pseudomonadati > Thermodesulfobacteriota > Desulfobacteria > Desulfatiglandales > Desulfatiglandaceae > Desulfatiglans > uncultured Desulfatiglans sp. The sequence goes on along the minus strand of LR026961.1, from coordinate 3,403,769 downwards.
TCTTGTCTGTTGCCCGATATTCATTATCTTCAAATCTAACCTTAATAAGCCTTAACAAGTGGAAAAAGCCTGACTTTCTGATCACTTTTCCAACGAAGGATCCTCTCTTTTTTAAAAAAGACAGAGATGTCGGAATTGCTTGCTTTCGTTCCAAGTCTGAATCTTCAATACGCCAAAACCATTTCAAACTATAATCTTCACGATCAAAGCACAACAACGTATCAATCCCAGTTGAGCAAACAAATAGTTCATTTCGCGTAACATCTAAACTGTGAATATCAGACATAAATCGATGTGAAAAAACATTAATTATTTCAAAAGAAGAATACTTTATTTCAATTAAAAAGTTCCAACCTGATAGAAACAACTTGTCGCCATCCTTACAAATACCTTGGGAAAAGCTCCTCATATATGAATTCCGGCCAGAGAAATTGGCGGCGGGTATTTTCAACCATCTTTCTATGGTTTTCGTGCGCCAGTTGAGTTCAGCCAGGACTGAATAAGAATGGATGGTCGTTTCATGGGTAAGAGGCTTGAGTGTGATAAGATATTTCATTTGAATTTCCAAATGGGAAAATAGGCTGTTGTTTTCCCATATTTGCTTTTAATATACATGAGGGAGGCGATATTCCAGCCGGCAAGGCTTAACGTGGCAGCGATAGCTGCCCCATACATCCCAGAGATTGGAATCATAACAGCGTTAATTGAAATGTTGAACATCGCAACTAAGAACATAATATTTTGGAATACTTTTTGGTGGCCGCTCATGTTCAAAAACATAGCCGTTGATCCGGACATATAGTTAATGAACTGGCCAAAAATCAGAAGCAGCAAAACCGGATAACATCCTGAAAAATCCTCGCCAAAAAATATGGAGAGTATGGGCTTGCCAAGCGTAACAAGTGCAAGCAAAATAGGTGTTGTAATCCAGAAAACGAGTTTAGCAGATTTCTTGGCTATTCGAAAAAGTTCTTCTACATTATCAGTAAAATGCAATTCAGCAAACTTAGGAGCAGCCATATTATTTACTGCGCTTAACACAAAGGCAGTCAAAGTTGCAAGCTTCACGGCAATGGAATAGTAGCCGATCTCTGCCTCCGATCTAAACATACCCAACATGATCACCCCGGTTTGTCCGATGACAAAAGTCATGGTGGCAGTCATGAGCATGGGGAACGACATCGACAGAATCTCTCGGATTGGCATATGCTGTGCCCTGTCGTTCGCCCCTGTCTTACTTTTGAAAGCTCTGTCTACGATAAACGCCCCAACCAAGGCAGCGATCACTATAGATGCGAACATGGCATAAACGGGATTATCCAAGTTGTGGAAAGAAATCGTAATTGGGATCAGGATGATTAACTTGCAAAACTGAGGCAGCATCTGCATGAGGGCGAATAGCTTGATCAAACGCAGCCCTCGCACTGCCTGGGTGTTTAAACTCAGCAGAGATTCAAAAATGATGAAAACGGCAGCAAGGGCAAAATAGAAGCGGAGATGGGGTTTGTGAAAAACTGTATAAGCAATGAAACCCGAAGCGAAGAATAGGATGGCACCCGTGATTACCGATAGCCCCGCCACAAAATACTGTGTCTTACGGTAGACCTTGAACGCGGATGTAGCCGAATACTTGGCCAAATGTTCTGGGATCAGGCGGAGGATGGAGGTATTTGTACCAAGTAGCGTAAAAATGGTTGCCAACATAAGGGAGGATTGGAGCACGGCCACGATGCCCAAAACTTCGGCCCCGTACCATCGGACGATGATGATGCTACTGACCATGCCGAGGGCTGTGGCGATGACCCGCGCAGACAGGGCCCAGACGGAGCCGGTGAGGATCTCAGAGAATTTTTTGTCGGAGATGAGGTTGTGGAATTTACGTTTGAAAAGAGCGAACATACAATTCAAAATTTAAGATGCGATATTGGGGTAAGATCCCAACAACCTATTGAAATAGTTGCATTAGGATTGAAAAAAGGTTCCATTTTAGATGTTGGAATCCCATTTTATCCGCCCAAAAAGCCCTTCAAACAAAATTGCCCTTCAAAACCACCATGCTCATCTATTCACCTCCAAACCGGGCGAAAGCCTTGGCATACTACTTTGAGGCCGGCCGGATGATCCCGGGTCGGAAACGGCCCGGGATCATCCGGCCACTCGGATTAATTACAGCAGATGCCGACGATCTTACACCCATCCGCAACCCCTTGCTAGGTGGGTAGGTGTGACGCTTACGTTCAGGCAGCCTTTCCCGAACGTCTCGCCGGACTGCGCTCGCCCAGATCGGGGAATCTCCCTGAGAAAATCGCCTCTGGAACTGCCCTGACCATGCTGAGGGCCTCGTCATAGTTTTTAAGCAGCTCACCGACCTGTTCAACCGCATCGGATAAAACCGGGGGTCGATCCACGGAGGAATGGGCGTCTGTCGCAATCATGTGGATCAACCGATCCCGCACAAGGATTCCGGACACGTTGGCAATAAACTCTCCAAAATCGCCGGTCAGGCTCATAGCCGTCACCTGCGCGAGCGCACCCATCTGGATAAGCTCATAGAGGATGTTTGGATCGTGCTGAATGACGGCATTCCGTTCGGGATGGGTAATGATCGGAGTGATGCCGTTCAGTTTGAGGGCAAATATCTCATCTTTAACGCCATTGGGGACCATCTGGGATGGAAGCTCCAGCAGGATGAATTTCCCCGCGTTATTGATGGTGCAGGCCTCACCGTTTTCTATCCGCTGGATCATATTTTTGCAGAGATGAAGGTCAGCGCCCGGATACACCTTCAGGTCAATTCCGTTGGCGGAGAGGATTTCATTAAAGGCTGCCACTCCGGAAACCACATTTTGGGTCGAATTCGAATAGATGCCGTTCAGGGAATGGGGCGTAGCCACGATCTCGCGGATGCCGTCTTTTACGGCTAGTCTTGCCATGGCAAGGCTCTCATCCACGGACTGAGGCCCGTCGTCCACGTTGGGGAGTATGTGGCAGTGAAGGTCGATCATTGGAGCTTGAGACTGAAAGCTCAAAGGAAAGGCAAAACTACAGGCATGCAGCTAAGAGATTTTTTCTGTGCCGAGTTCGTCTTTGCCGGCGTAGTAGGCGCTTTTGGAGCCCTTCTTTTTGCGCTTTGCGCGGCGGGATCTTTTCTTTTCGCCGTCGTCGCCGTAGTAGTAGTGGTAGTACTGATAGTAGTAGTAATAGTAGTATTTGTCCTTGCCGATATCGACGGCGTTCAGGATGCCGCCAAGGATGTGGGCACCGACGGCCTGGAGCTGATTCAGGGCGTTTTTGGCGACTTCCCGGACCGTGTCGCCAGCCCGGATGACCAGGACAACCCCGTCCACGTATTTGGAGAGGATGACGGAATCCGTGACCGCCGTGATGGGGGGTGAATCGATCAGGATCCGGTCGTAGCGTTTTCTCAACTCCGCGAGCAGGTCCGCCATCCGGGTCGACCCGAGCATCTCGGAAGGATTGGGAGGGAGGGGCCCGGAGACGATCAGGTCCAGGTTGGGCACCTGGGTCGAAACCACCGTGGTGTCGAGCTCGGCATTCCCCACCAGGAGATTGGTGAACCCACGCTCCCTCGAGACGCCGAACAGGCTGTGAATCTTGGGACGGCGCAGATCGCAATCGACCAGGACCACTTTGCTGCCGGACTGGGCCATGGCGACAGCGAGGTTGGTTGTGGTGAGGGTCTTTCCTTCCCTGGGCCCGGGGCTCGTCACCAGGATCGCCTGGGGCGCCCCCTCGGCGGAGGAGAAAAGAATATTGGTGCGGATCCCCCGGAAGGATTCGCTGGCCGTGGACTTGGGGGCGTGCAGGCAGACCAGATCGGTAGATGGGGAACCTTTATCCCCGGGATTTCCCGCTGCCTCTATCAAGGGGGTCGGGCCCAGGTAGGGGATCTTCAGGTGCTGTTTAAGGTCGTCCGGGATCTTGATGGTGTTGTCCAGGTATTCGAAGAAGAAGGCCAGGCCCGTGCCGGCCACGAGGCCAACGATCAGGCCCAGGAGGAGGTTGAGCTTTTTGTTGGGCTTTACCGGGCTGCGAGGCACCTCGGCCTGGTCGATGACCCGGATGTTGCCGGTCCGCATATCCTCTGTGAGGGTGGTCTCCTTGAAGCGCTTGATCAGGAGGTTGTACATCTCCCGGGCGCTTTCGACCTCGCGGTTGAGGACGCTGTACTGGATGGCCTTCTGATTGAGTTCGAGGGACTCCTTCTTCTGGTTGGCCAGGGCGAGCTTGAGCGATTCCTCCTTCGCGACGGCCACTTCGTAGTGGTTCTTGAGGGAATTGATGACCCGGTTGATCTCCTGCTGCTTGCGTCTTTCGAGGGTCTTCAGCTCGGCCTCGATGGCCACCATCTGGGGATGGTTCCTCCCGTATTTTTTGGAGAGTTCGGACATCCGCTTGAAGAGATCCACCTCCATGGTCTTGATCTGGCGGATCAGTTCATTGTTGAGGACCTCGGGGATCGAGTCGAGCAGGTCGGGCGACCCCTTCAGCCGGAGTGCCTGCTGGTATCGGGTCTCCGCCTCGACACGGATGGCCTCCGCATCCACGACCTGGGCGTTCAGCTGGGCGAGCTTCTGGGCCGTCACATGCTCGGTGTCGCTGGTGAAATCGGTGATGATATCGTGTTCCTCTTTATATCTGAGGAGCGCCTGCTCGGCCTGCTCGACCTTTTTGCGCTCCACTTCGATCCGCTCATGGAGCCACCTGACCGCGTCCTGGGCGGCCCTCAGCTTGATCTCCAGGTTCTGGTCGATGTAGGCCTTTGCAAGGGTGTTGACGATCCGGGTGGCGAGAAGGGGGTCCTTGGCCTCGAAGCCTACGTCGACCAGGCGGCTGTTGCGGATGGGAGAGACCTCGATCCGGCCGATGAAGGCGGAGACCAGCGCGGAGTCGGGATCCAGTTCAACGGTCGACGCATCGGCCTTGTCCTCGCCGCTTTTGAGGAGAGACTGGATGCCCTCTTTCCAGGAATGAATGGTCTCCCGGACGGAGCGCTTCAGGTTGGAGAGGATGTCGTCCTTGGGCTCGGGGAAGAACTCCTCGCTCTCGTTCAGATCGAGGCGGCTGATGACCTCACGGGCGACGGAGCGGCTTTCGATGATCTTGTACTGGGTCTGATAGTAGTCCGTGCCGGAGGAGTCCACCGCCATGACCTCCTCGATGGACACCACGTTCGGGTTTTCCTTCTCGATGACCAGGCGGGTGGAGGCCTTGTAGATCGGCGTAGCCGTGTAGGTATAGATGCCCACGCTGATGAAGATTACCGCAAAGACGGTGATGATGGTCCACCGGCGTTTGAGAATCACGCGAAGGTAGTCGCGAAGGTCGAGTTGTTCTTCGCCTTGGGGGTCGTCAGGCATAGGGTATCTCGAAAGTCCTAGAAGAAGCTTTCCGGCACAACGATGATGTCGCCCGGCTTGATGACCACGTCGTGGATCTTTTTGCCGGCGTCGGTGATGGCATCGACTTTTACCTGGATGATCTTTTCGACGCCGTCTTCGACGCGGATGATGCGGGTATTGTTGCGGGAGGCGATCCGGCTGAAGCCCCCGGCCATACCGATGGCCTCGACCAGGGTGATCCCGTTTTCGGGTATGTTGTAGGAGCCGGGCGTATTCACCTGTCCGATGATGTAGTAGTGCTCCACCGGCGACACGTAGAGGACATCACGGTCGGCGAGATAGATGTTGGAGGCCTGGTCCCCGCGGTTCAGAAGGTCCCTCAGGTTGATGTCGATCACGAGTTTCTGCTCTTTTCCGGTGTCGGGGTTGAGGGTCCGGATGAGCATCAATTTGCTGCTGGCCTTTTCATGCTCCAGGCCCTTTACCTTGGAGATGGCGTCCAGAACCCGCTCCCGTGCCTGGAGGGGATAGGCTCCGGGACTGTCTACGGCCCCGAGGACAAAAAACTGCTGGCTGTTGTATTCGGTGACCATGACCGACACGTGGGCGTCCAAGAGGTACTGCTGCTCGGCCAGCTTGTCGGAGATCAGCCTTTCGATTTCCGTGGTGGTCAGACCCGCAACCTTGAGCTGGCCCACTAGGGGGAAGGAGATGTACCCTTTTCCGGAGACGCGGACCGCCTCCCGGGAAAGGTCCTTTTCTTCGTAAACCGTGATGTTCAGGACGTCATTTCCGCCTACGCGGTAGTCGGCCACCATCGCCCTGGCCTCAGGGTACCTGGCGAGGTATTCGGACACGGTGAAGTGCGGCGTTTCTTCGATGATGCTGCTGATGCCTTCATCGGCCGCCGGCTTGACGACGGTCTTTTTGATCTCGTCGAGCATCGCCCGGTCTTCCGCCTTGAGACCACCGAGATCGCCGGTGGCGACGGTGGTCTCCTTGACAATCTCGCCGCCATGGCCGCAGCCGAAGGCCCCAAGGAGCATCGCAAAGAGCAAAGCGCGCAGCGTATGGGATGGAGAAAGAGAACAGCGGGTATCGAACGAACGGGCCATGGGTGACATAGGCTTTTTTCCTTCTCTCGGGCCTTTTGAGGGCCGGGTTGGCGATGCGGCCGAAGGGGCTGGATCCTCTATCTTCGCCTCAGGCTGCATTCGGCGTGACCCGGGAGAGGAGGAATAAACGGACGATCGAACTAATAGGAGGCCCCTACGGCGAGGATCACCTGGTTGTCGGTGAAGGACTGGAGCACATCGTTCGAATCCTTCTTGAGGTACCGGTATCCCAGCGAGGCGTCCAGCCAGGGGCGGATCTTGTATTTGAGGTTGACCGCTGCCAGATAGTTGTCGTCCTCCCTCTTATCCGTGCTCAGGGAAACAGCGCTTACGGCGGTGTTGTAGTCGTTTCTGCTGTAAATGAAACCGGCGTTCAGGCTCAGTTTATAGGGCAGATCCTGGGCGATGTTGAGGCCGACCTGGGTGTCATCGTAGTATTCCTGCTTGTCCGCGCCTGTGGGCCTTATAGCCCTGGCGATATTGAAAGTCAACCGCGTTCTGGCCAGGACCCTGTAGCTCAAGGATGTCGCCGCGACCCACGTATTGTAGTTTTCGTAGGCCCTGCCGTTTCGATCGACGGAATTGTCGAAGTCGAGCCATCCCCAGCCGAAATTGACCTCCCCTTCCAATTTTCCGCCTCCATCCCACAGGAGACCGCTGCTGATGCTGTTCTGCTTGTTGTCGGCGTTGTTGGAGTCGGTGGTGCCGAAGAGGTTGGTGTCGAAGTTCTGATCGTAGAGGTGGTACCTGAGAAAGGCCCAGGTCCTGGGAAGGACGCGCATCTCCACGCCGATGCCGAAGCCGTTGGTGGTCCAGTTCTGGGTGTAGTCCCGGTCGTCATCGTATTTTTGTTTGTAGAAGTCATAATAACCCAGCACCCTCAAGCGGTTATGAAAATCCCAGCCGACCTTGGTGTTGAGGTCGTTGTTCCAGCGCTTCTTGCTGTAACCGAGGGCATACTGGGTGGCGTCCCCGTAAGGGTCTTCGGCGCTGGTGAAGACATTGTCGATCCCCAGCAGGAGGCCGGCCGGCGCCTTGTAATCGGCGTTGAAGATCCCGCGCTGGTTGTTCCAGTTCTGGACGGTCATGCTCTCGTAGAACGCCCAATCGCCTTCGTAGCCCAGGTTGACGTTCCCCCGCCCGCCTGGGATGGCGTAGTTGGCGAGGAGCCCCGGCATGAGATGGAGGATATAGTCGGATTCGAGGGGCTTGGTCAACTGCCCGTTCACCGTTGTGCCGGGGTTGTTGGGGTTGTTCGTATAGTCGTTGCCGAGGAAGATGTTGTCGTCATAAACGCCGCCTACCTTCATGGTCGGGATCACCTTGAGCTTCCCTACGGTGATCCTGCCCCTGTCTTCCGCCATTTCATCCTCGACCTTTATGGGGCCGCTCTGCCAGATGACCTCGGCCAAGGTCTGCGAGAAGGTGAAGGCAACCAGCGCCATCGCTAAACATATGTGAAAAAGCCATCTTTTTGTCATCGGTCGTTCCCTCGAATTTCTGCTGTCAAATGCGATCAAAAAGCTCAACTGGCCGGACTGACCGTCGTTTCCACGCTGGTGGTCGTGGTTGTGGTGGTGGTGGTCGTCGTCTCGACCGTGGTGGTTTCGACGCTGGTGGTCTCGGCCGTGGTCTCTTCGGTGGTCTCTTCAGTGGTTTCCGACGTGGTCTCGGTGGTGGTCTCAGTCACCGGGGGCTTGACCGCATCCACGGCGGCCTGGATCTTCTCTGCCTCGGCGGGGACAACGGCGATGACGGCGGCGACAATCGCATCGGCCTGCTCAGGGGCGGCCAAGACGGCTGCGACCGTGATATCGGCGGCCTTTTCGGGCGGGGCTTTGTTTACAGCGGCCTCTGCGATCAGGGGCGCTTTTTCCGGGACCACCTTGGCAATAATCCCTACGATGGTCGGAGCCTGCTCCGGAGCCACCTCGACGAGGAGGCCGGTGAATGCCACCGGATCGGAAATAACACCCGATTCTATGTCAGCAACCAGCTTTTCCTCGTTGATGGTTCCGTCTGGGTTGATGTATTCGGCGGGCTCTTCCGCATAGGCCGCAGAGAACCACAGGCAGACACCCATCACCAAAATCAAGTGAACCCATCTTCGTATCATCGCTCCTCCTCCCTCATACGGCTTCATCGCCACAGCTAAACGTACAACCAGGTTTGCGGTTCCATTTTCCTTCAAGTTCTGATGACGCAGAGGATTGCCTAAACACATCTACAGCCAAAAAATAGTGGTACTTTATAAGTGACGAAGTCATCAAACAAGAGAATTCGTTTCGCACATTCCACAATGGCGTTTTTGCAATTGCATTGGACTGGGTGAAAATACAATACGTCCTTTAGCTTATCCGAATCACCACATTTTAAAGCTAAAAATTTATTCGGTGTTATGAGTACTTTTACTTGATTTTATCAAACAATTACGCTAGTGAAGGAATTAGATTGGCGTGTTGTCATCGGTGCATCGAATTCTCTCGCTCAAACAACCGGAACACTGCCACCGCACAGCCTACAACCCAGAATCACTCATCGCCTGCTCGTTTAACCCGTGTTGCAGGGAGAAGTCAAGGAAAACGGGTAAAAAACCATGACGAACACTGGAACGCTCATCCCGGAGATCAGCATCGCCATTCCGGCCCTCGATGAAGCGGCTACCCTTGCCGAGATCATCCACGGATGCAGGGCATACTCCGATGACATCCTGGTCATCGACGGGCACTCGCGGGACGAGACCCCGGCCATCGCCCGGGGATGCGGGGCGAGGGTCATCTTCGACCACCGAAAAGGCAAAGGCGAGGCCATCCGGACCGTCATTCCCCATCTGCGGAGGGAGATCGCGGTGTTCGTTGACGCTGACGGCTCGCACGACCCGGACGACATCCCGGCGCTGGTCGCACCCATTTTGGAGGGGAAGGCGGATCATGTCTCGGGTTCGCGGCTGCTCGGGGGGTCCAGCGAACTGCACGGCGGCTTCGATGAGTGTTTCAGGCTCATGGGAAGTTCGTTTATCACGGCGTGCATCAATCATCGCTTCGGGGTCCGTCTTTCGGAGAGCCAGAACGGCTTTCGGGCCATTCGGACCGATGTTTTGAGGGCGCTCGGGCTGCGGGAAAACATCACCACCATCGAACAGGAGATGATCATCAAGACCCTGAAAAAGGGGTATCGCATGGACGAGGTCCCGACGCACGAGCAGAGGCGCAAGGCCGGGTATTCCAAGATCAGCGTCAAGAAGGTGGCGTTCAGGTATGTGTGGAGCGCGTTCAAGTATCTGTATCTCTGAGGTCGACGCTCGAAGCTCGAAGGCCAAGGGGCACGCTGGGAAAGCCCTGTGGTTATGTTTATGAGGTTTGAGCCTGGGGCTTCGAGCCCTTTTGGAGACGGCAAGTGGCACGAGTCTTTTTATTGAACCCCCCCCATCCGGAGGGCAAGGGGTTTACCCGCGAAGGGCGCTGCACTCAGGAGGCAGGCGTCTGGGGCACCCAGTGGCCCCCGGTGTCCCTGGCTACGACGGCTGCGGCTCTGGAAAGAGACGGTCATCGCCTGAAAGTGGCCGACTGTCCGGCTGCGGGGATGGATCGGAAGCGGCTTGCCGGAGCGCTGGCGGCTTTTCGACCGGATTTCGTCTTCTGGACAACCGGGACCCCTACCCTGACTTATGATCTCAATCTCTCCACCCTCGTGAAGCAGGCGGCACCGCGAAGCGTTACCGGCGTCTTCGGGACGCATGTAACGGCGCTCCCTGAGGCGGCCCTGCGGCATCCATGGATCGATCTGGTGATCCGGCGGGAACCGGAAGAGACCATCCGGGAGGTCTGCCAAAAGGAAGGGCGAGGGCTCGAGGGGATCGCGGGCCTCTCCTTCCGGCATGGCCGAGGGGGAGAGATCCGCCACAACCCGGACCGGCCCCTGATCGAGGCAGAGGATATCCCGGCACCCGCCTGGCATCACCTGGATCTTTACCCTTACCGGCTTCCGCTGCGGGGCTACCCTTTTCTCATCGTCGCACCCATCCGGGGCTGCCCATACCGGTGCAGCTTCTGCACGGCGCCCCTTTACTATGGAAGAGGTCTCAGGAAGAGGCCCGTGGGACAGGTGGTCGATGAGATGGCCGAAGATATGAGGCGGTTTCATGTCCGTGATTTTTTCATCTGGGCCGATACGTTTACCGCCGACAAGGCCTACGTGGCAGGATTTTGCCGTGAAGTCATCGAGCGGGGACTCCGGATACAGTGGGCCTGCAACAGCCGGGTGGACACGGTGGACCGGGAGACCCTGTCGCTGATGAAGGCGGCGGGCCTCTGGATGATCAGTTTCGGGCTGGAATCCGGGAGCGCGCATGTCCTCGAACAGGCGGAAAAAGGGATTACCTTGGAGCAGTCGCGAAGAGCCGTATGCATGGCGCATGACCTCGGGATCAAGACATCCGGTCATTTCATCCTGGGGCTCCCGGGTGAAACGGAGGCGAGCATGAAGGCCACGTTGGCCCTGGCACTCGCACTGCCCCTGGATATCGCACAGTTCTATGCGGCAGCGCCCTTTCCGGGGACGCGGCTCTACGAACTGGCCTCGAGAAGGGGGTGGCTCCGGGGGGGCGGCCTTTACGGGCAGGACCATGCGGGAATGGAACTGCCGAGTCTTCCCGGGCAAAAGGTGGACCGATTCCGCCGGCATGCCTACCGGAGATTCTACGGACGGCCGGCAGCGATCCTGCGGCTCTTGAAGCTGAGCAGATTGGGCGCGGCACGGGGTGTTCTGCAACAGGTGGCACGGTTCCTCGGGTGGGCAACGAAGGCTCGAAGCTGAAAGCCCAAAGGGGGATACACGTGGAGCTCCGAGCCGCTTCCTGCGGGGTGTTACGATAAGGATATCATCGAAACAAAGGGAGAAGCACGGCCAATGACTTACACGCTGGGCATCTGGGACGGACACGACGCGGGCGCAGCCCTTGTCGAGGGCGACCGGATCGTTTTTGCCGTCAACGAAGAACGATTGAGCCGCCGGAAGCTGGAGGTTGGATTTCCGTTTCGCTCCATCCGGGCCTGTCTCCAATACGAAGGCATCGAGGCCTCCGCGGTTGGGGAGATCGCCGTCTCCACCTCCGACCCGGCCAAGACGCTGACCCGGCTGGTGCCCGGGTTGAAAGAGGAATACTACCTCATCCGCCGGAGAAAGATGCGGCCCCGGGGCTCGGACCCCTTCAAAAAGGGCTTCAAATACCGGTTCACCGAACTGGGGCCGAACCTCATCAGCCGCCGGCTCAGCCGCATCCATCTCAGAAGCCGGCTCGAGGCCGAGGGCTTTGCCGGCTTCCGCCTGTCCCTGCTGGATCACCACCGGTGCCACGCCGAGGCGGCGGCGCGGACCAGCGGGTTTGAACGGTGTCTGGTGCTCACACTCGACGGTGTCGGGGACGGCCTTTCCGGATCCCTGTGGCGGTTCGACGGGGACGGCCTTCATATCTTGCAGACTTTGCCTTCGTCCGTCTCGCTCGGGATCTTTTTCGAACATGTGACCAACCTCATGAACATGCGGGAGTTGGAAGACGAAGGGAAGGTCATGGCCTTGGCCAACTACGCCTACCCGATCCCCGATCGGGACAATCCGCTCATGGCGTTGATCGAGGTGCGGGGCTTGAGGCTCGTCTCCCCCTACACGTCCACGGAGATGCACCGCGAACTGAAAAAGATCCTCTGGCAGTACCCATCCGAGCAGTTCGCCTACATGGCCCAGCGGGTCCTCGAAGAAAGGGCCTTGACGCTCATCCAAAACGCGATGCGTTTGACAGGCGAGCGCTCTTTGGCGTGTGCGGGCGGCGTATTTTCCAACGTCAAGCTGAACATGAAGATCGCCCGGCTGCCCGAGGCGGAGGAGGTCTTCGTTTTTCCCCACATGGGGGACGGCGGGCTCGCCCTGGGGGCAGCCATCGGAATCAACTACGAGCGGCATGGGGTCCGGGGCTGCAGGCTGAGGGACTTGTATCTGGGCCCTGCTTTCACGGAAGGCGAGATCCTGCGCGCCATCGAGCGTTGCGGATTTCCCTATGTGAAGCTGGACGATGCCCCCGGCCGCGCCGCGCGGCTGGTGCTCGACGGCGAAATCATCTTCTGGTTTCAGGGGCGGATGGAGATCGGCCCGAGGGCCCTCGGGAACCGGAGCATCGTCGCGAGGCCCGACCGGAAGGAGATCAAGGACCGGCTCAACCTGGTGCTCAAAAAGCGGGTATGGTACCAGCCGTTCTGCCCGTCTATTCTGGAAAGCGATGCGGAGGCGCTTCTGTGCGTGGATGGACAGGACCCCGGGCGGAACCGCTTCATGACGACGGCCTTCAGGGTGCGCGAGGCCCACAGGGCGCTCATGGAGGGGGTCAGCAATATCGACGGGACGTGCCGGCCGCATATTGTGGGCGATGAAAACCCCCGTTACCGGGACCTGCTGATCCGGGTCAAAGAGGAACTCGGCATGGGCGTGGTGCTCAACACCAGTTTGAACATCCATGGCGAGCCGATGGTCTGCTCCCCGGATGACGCTTTGGATATGTTTCGAAGAACTGATGTCAGGCATTTGTTTATAGGGGATTTTCTTGTAACGAAAGAGAAAAGATAAGTATTTCCATATCGAAGCTCAAAGCCAGAGGGTAAGGGATGACAAAAACGGACTGCTTGACGGTTTGATCCTTATGCTTTATGCTTCGCGCTTCAATTCCCGGTCTTTTCGCTCTGAGCTTTCAACTTTGAGCTTCGCGCTTTTACCTTCGAGCTTCTATCATGAACATACTGAAGAAAATCTATGACCACAGGCTCTACCCTGTTTTGCTTGGAGCCGGCTATTTGTGTCTGCTGGGAATCGATGTCTGGTTCCTGGATCATGGGTCCAAGGACGAGATCACGGGTCTCCTCAAGATATGGGTGCCCTGGGTCCTGAGGATCCATTTCTTTCTGCTGCTCGTTGCGACGGCCCTCTGCTGGAAAGATTTCTTCCGTGCAGCAAAAGGGTTTTTCAATCAGAAGGGGGTTCTGCTCGTCCTTCTCTTCGTCTTTGCCTTCGGCATGACCGCTCTTTACACCCCCCGGACCCACCGCATCTTCTATGACGAAGACATCTACGGGAACGTGGGGCAGAACATCGCGCTGGCCAACCAGACCGGGTACTGCAACTACGGGACCTTCGAGTACGGGGAGTATTTTCCCCATTGGATCACCTACAACAAGGAGCCGAACGGCTGGCCGTTTCTCATCAGCCTGGCCTTTCAGGTGTTCGGGGTCGATGAACACTACGCCTTTCTGCTGAACAACCTGATATTCGCCTTCGGGGCCGTGACGGCCTTCTTCATCGGCTGGCACCTCAGCGGACGCTTTTTCGGCGCCTTTTTGGGGGGGCTTGCCTATGCCCTCATCCCGCATAACATCGTCTGGTCCAACACGGCAGCCGCGGAGCCGTCGGCCGCCCTTTTCACAGGGCTTGCAGTCCTTGCGCTGATGGTCTTTCTCAAGACGCGGCAGGGCAGGCAGCTGCTGGTCGCGTCTCTGCTCATCCCCTTTGCCTGCCAGATGCGGCCGGAATCGGTCTTTGTGGCGGTCTTGGCCGTCTTCGTTCTGCTGGTGGTCTCGCCGGGGGTATTCGCCGAGAAGAGGGTGTGGACCTCGGGGCTTCTGACCACCCTCTTTCTTCTCCCCCACCTGCTGCATGTCTATGCGGTCAGCGGCCATTCCTGGGGAGCGGAGGGCAGCACGTTTTCCTTGGCCTTCCTGGGGCACAATCTGTCGACCAACGGGCTCTATTATCTCGACGGCCGGCATTTCCCCGTGGTGCTGACCGTGCTGGCGGGGCTGGGGCTTTTCTGCTCCAGGGGCCTTGGAAAGTGGCGGATGATCCTCCCGGTGTGGTTTCTTCTCTTCTGGGGGATCTTCCTCTTCTTTTACGCGGGGAGCTATCAGTACGGCGCGGATGTCCGCTTTGCTCTCGTATCGTTCATGCCCCTCGCGGTCCTGGCGGGGATGGGAGGAGCATGGCTGAGGGAGCGGCTGGCCGCCCTGCGATGGGCGGTCGAACCAAGCGAGGGCGGAGGCGAAATCCAGGCCGCTACGAATCATCCTGGACAACGGGGAGTTGCCTCCGCCCTGGTGGTCATGCTGGCCGCCTTTACGTTCATCCGGTTCATACCCCTGGTCGGCAGGGTCGGACAGGAGGCCTGGGGAGCGCGGTACGACCATCTGCATGCGCGGGAGTTCGTGGCGAAGATCCCTGAGCGTTCGATCGTCCTGACCCAGAACCCCACCATGTTCCTGCTGTGGGGCCAGGGCGCCATTCAAACCTACGCGGGAATCGACAACCCCGGGCTGATCGAGGATCTGTTCAAAAGATATCAGGGGCATGTCTATTTTCACTACAACTACTGGTGCAACACCCAAAACGAGCGCAACCGCCGGTTGTGCCAGGGAATCAAGGACAGGTACCATTTGGAGGAAGTGGCAGCGGCGACCGAGCGGGACTTTTCATACGGGCTCTACAGGATGCGGCTTAAGGCCGCGCAGGAAGCGGACGAAGACAAAGGCTGAAGGCTCAGGCCTTCACACTCAAACGGCTGGTGATGGACGCCTTTCGGCTGCGGAGCTGAAGCGCAGCGAAAAGGCCGAGCAGCACGAGCACCGACGAGGCGAAATAGGCCCTGAAGTATACAGGCCGGTCCTCCACCCGAACCTGGCCTGCAAGGTCCCACGAGTGATGGGCGCCGTTGTGGTTCGCCCAAACGATCAGATGGTACGGGCTCGAGTCTTTCCCGTCCGGTCCCAGGTGCAGGGGGATCCGGGCGGTTTTGCTTTCTCCCGGGGCCAGACGGAACGTCAGGTTCTCGACTGTAGACGTGAAGCCCTGGGGGAGATGGAGCCGGGCCTGCAGGCCAATCTCCATTTGGGCGTCGTTCTCGAGCGTTAGAGCGATGCGGCTCTCCTTGCCCCGGAAGCCCTTCCGGTTGAAGCGGGGCGGTGTCGCCTCTATCTTGACCGGCAGGTTTGGGGCGGGCATTTCTTTCACGCGATACGGAACCTGGAAAAGATGATAGGCATGGTGACGTTTTCCTGCCTGCTCCTCGAAGTCTACGCGGATGACGGCAGTATAGAGACCAGGGTCGAGGCCGGGCGGCTCCAGCCTCTTTTCGAGCCGGATCTCTCCGCCTGGCGGATTGTCGCCCAGCGGGTCGAATTTTCTGACTATGCCGCCCATCATCAGGGTCGCAGAGAGTTTGTGCGCGGTCGCATCGCCGCTGTTCCGTATCCTGCAATCGAGGTCGATGATGCCCTCTTGCGTGATGGTGCGGGTGGTGGTGATGGATGTGCGGATGGTGCCCGCGGCGGTCTGGAGCGGGAGAAGCAGCGTCAACAGGGCGACGGGCCATGTGCGCCTCAATCCGGCCAACCGGAAGCCTTCGTCGCCGGGCTCTGGGGGCTCATTTGGCCGAAACCGCAATGCAATAGACCCCTTCCGCCTCGTAATAGAGGGGTTCTACCGCGTAATGCAGGTTCGGCACCAGATCCAGGACGATCCGGAGCCTTTTCTCATCCCGGTGGAGATAGCTGCGCACCTGCCTGATCACAGCCCCATCGACAGGGATGTTCGGTTTCCCATTCCACGAGACCACGTTCGGGACGTCGACCACAATCTTAGGGTCGTCTCCTTGGATGGGAAACACCTTCGGATTGGAAAAGGGCTCGAGATGGAAACAGACTTTGGCAGCCGCTTTGTCGTCGCTCAGGATCTGCAGGCCTTCGACGTGAACCTCCTGGGCCAAAGAGGTGCACGGCGATCCTGTCATCGTCAGCGCCAGGCAGCTTATGGCCAGAATGACCTGCAGGATGATCGATACCGATGGCGATGCCCCTTCCGCAAGGCTCCGAAGCTGATTCGGCCGGCCGATAACTCTTTCCAGGCCTTTGTCTATCGTCATTCAGCGCGTCCAGTGTTAGCCGCCCAGGGCCTCTGCGATCCGCGACTGGTCTTCGGGGGCCAGGTAAGGGTGCATGGGCAGGCTGAGGCACCGGGAGGCAACCCGTTCGGCCACGGGGAAGTCCCCGGGTTGGTGCGCCAGGTTGGCGAATGCGCCTTGGAGGTGGAGCGGCACGGCGTAGTAGGCGACCGAAGGGATGCCTTGGGCCTTCAGGCCGGCTTCGACCTTGGCGCGGTCCTCCGCCAAAAGGGTGTATTGGGCGTAGACCGAGGTGTTTCCCTCGGCTACGACCGGGGGCGCGATCCCCGGGATGCCGGACAGAAAGGTGTTGTACCGCTGGCCGACCTCTTGGCGCAGGCGGCATTCCTCAGGGAAGATCTCCAGCTTTTCGAGGAGGATGGCGGCCTGAAGGGTGTCGAGACGGCCATTGATCCCCACGAGGGGGTGCTGATGCTTGACCCTCTGGCCATGGACGCGGATCTGCCGCATTTTGTCCGCCAGGGCGTCCTCCTGGGTAAAGAGTGCGCCGCCGTCCCCATAGCAGCCCAAGGGTTTGGAGGGGAAGAACGACGTGCACCCGATGGCGGAGAGGGCGCAGGATGGTTTTCCATGATGGGTGGCGCCGAAGCTCTGGGCCCCATCCTCGATGACCGGGATCCCGTGTTTTTGGGCGACGGCCTCGATGCGGGTCATGTCCGCGCATTGGCCGTAAATGGAGACCGGCATGATGGCCCGGGTCCTGGGGGTGATGGCGGCCTCGAGCTTCTCCGGGTCCATGTTGAAGGTGTCCGGCTGGATGTCGACGAAAACGGGTTCGGCCCCGAGGAGCGCGATCACCTCGGCGGTCGAGATCCAGGTGTAGGGGACCGTGATCACCTCGTCGCCGGAGCCGATGTCGAATGCCATGAGCGCGATCAGGAGGGCGTCCGTGCCGCTCGAACAGGTGATGGCGTGTTTGACGCCGATGTACGCGGCGAGCTTCTCCTCGAGTTCCCTGACCTCCGGGCCCATGATGTACTGGCCGTGGTCGAGGACCTTTTTGATCCTCTCTTCAATGTTGGTGCGGATGCGCTTTTGCTGCGCCGCCAGGTCGATGAATTGCATGGGTTCTCCGGTTGAATATCGTCAGTTCTGCTTTTCCTGCAGGCCGTGACCATTTTCAAGGTAGGTTTTCCCGCAAAGCAGGCACTCGAGATCATCGGTCAGCCGCTCGCCGCACTGGCACATCCAGCCGATCCGGCGCGCAGGGTTGCCGACCATGAGGGCATGATCCGGAACGTTGCGGGTCACCACGGCGCCGGCCCCAATGAAGGCGTAGCGGCCGACGGTGTTGCCGCAGACGATGGTGGAGTTGGCGCCGAGGGTGGCGCCGTGCTTGACGAGGGTCGGCCGCACCTGGTCCATCTTGCGGATCTCGGCCCGGGGGTTGTAGATGTTGGTGAAGACCATCGAGGGGCCGCAGAAGACACCGTCCTCGAGCGTGATGCCCTTGTAGAGGGAGACGTTGTTCTGAATCTTGCATCCCTTGCCGATGGCCACATTGGGGCCGATCATCACATTCTGGCCGATGTTGCAGTTGGGGCCGATCCGGGAACCCGAGAGCACGTGGCAGAAGTGCCAGATCTTGGTGCCGGCACCGATCTCGCAGTTGTCGTCGATCAGGGACGATTCGTGCACAAAGTAGGGTTGGGCGGAAGGCGAATCGGGCCGGGCGGAGGCGGTGGCGCCCTTGCCGTTCAGGGGGACTTTGGCCCCGCTGTCATCCAGGGATTCCTGGGCGGCGTTGAGGATGCGCAGGACCCTGAGGCCCTCGCTGCCGTCGGTCGCCGGCCGGTGGCCGTTGCCGAGGCAGGCAAGAAAGTGCAGACACTCGCGCTTGAGGGGTTCGTCCTGGGGGATGTCCAGACGTTCGCGCTCGGCCTTGACCGGGACGGGGAGGTTGTGGTGCCAGTTGATCTGGTGCGGGTAGAGCAGAAGTTTGTCTTCCCAGGGTCGGGTGTCATCGAAAACCGCCATCTTGCGCTCGCCTACGACCACCAACTGCTGTACCTTGAATGGGTGCAGCCACGAGACGAATATGTGGGCGCGCAGACCGGAGGGAAACTCCAGGTGCGTGGTGGTGACATCGGCGATCTTCTGGTGGAGGTAGCACCCGCCCGTGGCCGAGACCGTCTCGGGCATCTCGTCGGCGAGCGAAAGGATCATGGAGATGTCGTGCGGGGCGAAGGACCAGAGGATGTTCTCCTCGCGGCGGATCTTGCCGAGGTTCAAGCGGTGCGAATAGATGTAATTGATGCGGCCGAGTTCGCCGTTTTGGACCATCTCCTTCAAACGGACGAAGCAGGGGTGGTACTGGAGGAGGTGACCCACCATAAGGGTGAGGTTTTTCTTGGCGGCGAGGTCGATCAGCTCCTGCCCTTCCCGTTCATCGAGCACGAGGGGCTTCTCGACGTAGACGTGCTTTCCGGCCATCAAGGCCTCACGGGCCAGGGAAAAATGGGTTTCGGCCGGGGTCGCAATCACCACGCCTTTGATGTCGCTGCGGCCGATGACTTCGGCCAGGGCGCAACACGATGGGACATCGGGGTACTGCTGCCTGAAGGAGGCCAGGGTCGTCTCGCTGCTGTCGCAGATCAGGCTCAGGGCGCCGAGCTGGTGATAGTTGCGGACGAGGTTTTTGCCCCAATAGCCGGAACCGATCACAGCGATGCAAGGATTGGACGCCTGAGCGGCATGGGCATCTCGATCCACCGCGTCCGCCAAGACAGAAGAATCCAGGATATTGCTTTTGCTCAACATAGCTCCGCTCCTTCGGTTCCATAGCCGATTATCATATAAGCTTACGATTTTACAGCAGATTTCTAACTTCTCAGACCGTCTGCTTGATCAATGATGGCTTGGTGCTCTCTTCCGTATCCTGCTCCACAGAAACTCCTTGGCCGAGATTGATGAACCGGAAATAGTCGTCGATCTTCCTGCACAACTCCTGCACCGAGTCCCGGACGGTCAGCGTCTGCTTCGTCGTGAAGGTGATGACCGTGTCGGGCTTGGACCTGATGGAGAATATGTGCAAGGGGTTCAGCCACATCTTCGAATTGTCGAGGAGCACCACCTCGATCATTTCGGACCTTCTTTCTCCCGGAATCCATGACCCGGGTGGCAGAGTCTCGGATCGCAGGACTTCCCGGATATGCCTTGGCGATGATCTTCAGCCGGGTGTAACGGATGCCGCTTTTTCAGACGCCCATTTTGGCCGGTTTTCTACCGGCTATATCTGTCCATTTTTTGACCGGCGTTCATATCCCGTTCGCCGCATATCCTCACATCTGGGTGCGATCCCGCCTGGGTGCAGGCCCCTCGGTCCGCGGGCCCTCCCCCATCCCTATCAAAATGATAGACACCGGCCGGCCCTGTCTGCCGCCGTATGCGACGCCGCGGAACCAGCGCTGCGACTGATCCGCGGAGGCCGGGGATGGAGCGCCTCGAAGATCGAAAACCGCCGAATGACCCTAAAACGAACGGCTTCAGGGTCATTCCGGGGCTGTCCATCCAAATGGTGTCACGTTTTATGGAATCGAGGTGGGCGCCGGTGAAGAACCTGCTCCGGCGCATGGTCGCAGTACTAATTGCAAAAGGCGTGCCATCGATATAAGACACTGACATCCTTATTGATTCACATTGTGAAACCATTATGTTCAGCGTTAAAACTATTATATTGATCGACTTGAACAGACCGGTCTATCAATTTGATAGACCTGGAATCGTGTCGGGCTGAAGGATGGTAGGGGACAGATCCGGGGCGCGGTTCTTGCCGTGGGTTTTATGCTTGTATTTACAAGAGGCTAGGTGTGTGGCCGTTGTGGAGGATAGGAAGTTACCCCCAGCCTGGGGGAAATGCTCGCGGGAGGTTTTTTTGAAGTAGAATGAAGCACGAGAATGGGCGAAACAGGCCGCATTAGATTAAGATTGTTATTGATCTCAGCATGTTGATTAGGGTCTATCATTTTGATAGACCCACCTCTGGAAGACAGGATTCATGGGTCAATAGGGGCACGGGGGGAAGGCAGCCCGTGTCGGCTTTTAGATCATCCGGCGCGAGACGGATTTTCACATGATTATGAATCAGGCGGTAAAGTCCGAGATGTTCTTCCATTATGAACGCCGGTCGAAAAACAGGGCCCTATTGCCGGAAAACAGAGCGCCAAGACAGGCAATCCTGCCCTTCAAGTCTGGAGCCGCCGCAGGAGCATGAGCTCTGAGAGGGGTGAGTTCCCTCCCTGCCGGGGCATGGAGCCACACCCTGCCCGGTTTGAAGCTTGACGAGATGAGGGAGCCCGTTTAACATGGCTTCGAATAAGGTAAACAGTCCACATGACAGATACTTCAAGCAAACCCTGTCGCACGCGGATCAGGCCAGGGAGTTTCGCCGGGCAGTGAGTGTAGATCCGGGAGCACACGCCAGATGAGCGCCAAAAAGAAGCTGCCGATCGGGATGCAGTCTTTCCGCAAGATTCGGGAAGGCGATTATTATTATGTGGATAAGACCGGATTTATTCTGGGGCTCATCGAGGAAGGAAGCTACTACTTTCTCTCGCGCCCCCGCCGCTTCGGAAAAAGCCTGCTGGTGGACACCCTGAAGGAGCTCTTCAGTGGGAGCCGAGAACTCTTTGCCGGGCTTTACGCCGAGGACCATTGGGACTGGTCCGTATCCCACCCGGTCTTGCTCTTCAGCTTTGCCGGGGGCGTGCTGGGATCGGTCGAGGCGCTTGAAAACAGCCTGATCGAGCAGCTTACGTACGCTGAGGAGAATTGGGGGATCAGCATGCGGTTTCCCGAAATCCGCAGCCGCTTCAAACAACTCATCCGCCAAACCCATGAAAAAACCGGCCGGCAGATGGTGATCCTGGTGGACGAGTACGACAAGCCCATCCTGGATGCCATCGCGGACCGGGAAGAGGCCGCCCGGGTGCGGGACGTGCTGCGCGACTTCTACTCGGTGATCAAGGACAACGACGCCCACATCCGCTTCGCCTTCCTGACCGGAGTCTCCAAGTTCAGCAAGGCCGGAATCTTCTCGGGCCTGAACAACCTGCGGGACATCACGGTGGAAGCGCCCTACTCGGCCATCTGCGGCTACACCGAGGCCGACCTCGAGACGGTCTTCGCCCCTGAGCTGCCGGGCCTGGACCGGGCGCTCATCCGGGAGTGGTACGACGGGTACAACTGGCTGGGGGAGAGCGTCTACAACCCCTTCGACGTGCTGCTGCTCTTCTCCAAGCACACCTTCGGGGCCTACTGGTTCGAGACCGGCACCCCCACCTTCCTGGTCAAGCTGCTTACGGAACGGGGCGTCTTCACCCCAAGCCTGGGCCAGACCGTGGCATCCGAAATGCTCCTTTCGACCTTCGATGTGGACACCATGCCCACCGAGGCCCTGCTTTTCCAGACCGGCTACCTGACCTTTCACCGCACAGAGGATATCGCCGGTGCGCGGTTTTTCCGCCTGGGCTATCCCAATCGCGAGGTCTACCAAAGCCTGAACGTCTGCCTGGCCGGCGCCTTCCTGAATGACCCGGGCCGCGAGACCCAGCTGCGCCTGAACCTGCTGCGCAGCCTGCAATCCGCCGACTTC
>LR026961.1:3378538-3381492 GCA_900498135.1 uncultured Desulfatiglans sp. | reverse complement strand
AGGACGCCACCAGCCGCGGCCGGGTGGACATGACGGTGCTCTTCGAGGGGAGGGTGTTCGTCTTCGAGTTCAAGGTGGTGGAGCAGGAGCCCGAGGGCCGGGCCCTGGAGCAGATCCTGGCCCGGCGCTACGCCGACAAATACCTGGACCTGGGCCGGCCCATCCACCTGATCGGCATCGAGTTCAGCCGCAAGGAGCGGAATCTCTGCGCCTTCGAGGTCCGGAGCCTGGCGCCACCGGCTGGAGAAGCCGCGCCGCCTGCATCATAGAGTTTGAAGTCCCTCAACGCCTCCGTGGGCAGCCTCCCGCCGCAACCAGCTTCCTACCAACGAACAGGGTACTCCCTCCACATCCTTATGGGTCCCGGCCACGCCAGGATGGGTCATTTACGACAATCATGCAAATCGATTTATTGATTGCCATTCAGCCTAAAAAACACTATCCTCGAGCCTATGATACGACGCGAGGCCGAACAGATCATCCGATCCCTTCTCCGGGGCTTCCCCATCGTGACGGTGACCGGACCCAGGCAGTCAGGGAAAACCACCCTCGCCAAGACGGTTTTTGCAGACAAGCCCTATGTGTCTCTGGAGGATCCGGACGTAAGACTCTTTGCACGCGAGGACACGCGGGCATTTCTGGAGCGTTTCCCTGACGGGGCTATCCTGGATGAGGTCCAGCGCTGCCCGGAGATCTTCTCTTATCTTCAGTCCCTCGTAGACGCCGACGGTCGCATGGGGCTGTATGTGTTGACGGGTTCGCAGCACTTCGGCCTCCTTTCCGGCATCACCCAATCCCTCGCCGGCAGAACCGCCTTTGTGGAATTGATGCCTTTTTCCCTACAGGAACTGTCGAAGGCAGGCAAGCAGCCTTTGAACCTCGAAGAGATGCTCTTCAAAGGCGGCTATCCGCCGCTTTACGACCGGGAGGTGCCGGTGCGCGCCTGGTTCAACGCTTATGTCACCGCCTATCTCGAGCGTGATGTGAGGCAAGTCTCGAACGTCCAGGATTTGGAGGCCTTTCATCGTTTCGTACGTCTGTGCGCCGGGCGGTGCGGGCAGCTTTTGAACCTTTCCAGCCTGGCCGGCGACTGCGGCATCAGCCGCAACACGGCCAAAGGCTGGATATCGGTCCTGGAGACGAGCTACGTCTTGTTTCAGCTGCGGCCGCATTTCACCAATTTCAACAAGCGCCTCGTCAAGACCCCCAAACTCTATTTTCACGATGTCGGGCTTGCCGCGTGGCTGCTGGGAATCGAAGCGCCCCATCAACTGGAGACCCACCCGCTGCGCGGAAACCTCTTCGAAACCTTCGTGGTCGCAGAACTGATGAAATCCTTCCTCAACCGCGGTGAAAGGCCACAGCTCTCTTTTTGGCGGGACAGCAACGGTGTCGAGGTCGATGTGCTAATCGAGAGGGCTGGGCGGATCATGCCGCTCGAGATCAAATCGGGCAGGACGGTCACGCGTGAGTTCTTTTCCAGCATCGATAAATGGACGGCCCTCGCAGGGGACACCGCCACGGAACCGACGCTCGTTTATGGCGGCGGGGAGAGCTACCGCCTGAAAGACAAGCGGGTCGTCAGCTGGAGGGAAATCGGGCCGGAGTTGCTCGGTATACCGGCCTCCTGAAGCAGCTGGGCCGATTTCCCTCTGAGCGAGTCTCACGAAGGGGAGATTGCACCAGCCTCCGCGCCTTCGGGCGAATCTGAAGTCAACGACGATCTGTTCAATGAGCCTATCACTCAAAAGATCTGACAGCGCGGCTGCCGGACTTCCTCAAGCTCCTCAGGTCCCTGTCGGACGACGAGAGCGCCCTCGAAGCGCTGGAAGCCGCGCTGCGTTACGTGGCCTCCGCGAACGATCAGGTGAAGGCCGAGGATCTGATTAGAAACGCCAAAGCTGTTTTTCACGGGAAGGGAGGCGACATTATGCCTACTCTGGCGGAGCAGTGGATCGAGCAAGGCATGCAGCAAGGCATGCAAAAGGGCATGGAGCAAGGCAGAAAGCAGGGCTTACACCAAGGCATAGAACAGGGCATTCAACAAGGCATGGAACAAGGCATGCAGCAAGGAGTGCAACAAGGGACACTGAGCGGAACGCGCGCGATGGTCCTCGAGGCCTTGAGAACCAAATTCAATGCTGTTTCCCCAAAGGTCNTCAAGCAAATCGACAAGATTGAAGATACAGAGGTTTTGACACAGCTTTTGCGAGAGGTCATCCATGTCCGCGACATGGAGGAATTCAAGGCCGTCCTCGCTCAGCTCTGAGAGATGTAGATGCAACCCTTCTTGACCGGGAAGAAGCCGCACCGGTCAGGTCGGGAACTTTCGCCGGGCAGTGAGTGTAAATCCGTGAGCACACGCAAGATGATCGCCAAAAAGAAACTGCCGATCGGGGTGCAGTCTTTCTTTGGAACTNCGGCCAGGCTGTCGGGAATCCGCGCCACGCGCTGGGGGGCGTGGCTGCCGGGCCACCTGTCGGAGTTCTGAAGTCAAACGTCCGTAAAGCGACGCAACGCGGTGGTGATCCAAGCAAACACCGCTACTTGATCCAGAGGCTTGCACCGTTGCACCCGATGGACTTCCACAAGACGAAGACGGGCTGAACCGCGCCGGCGGGCGGATACTGCTCGAGCACCGTGCGGCTCAAGTTGAAAGGGTTTTTTGGCAGGGCGGTGCCATCGATGTCGTAGAGGTTCACTTCCACGTTGTAAAATCTCATATCCACGTTCGTAATGGATTTTGCGGCCTCGGCGATCATCAGCAGAGCCTCTTCGAGACTCATGCCTTTGAGATCCGGAAAGACCAGGTTGAAATCTTCATAGACGGCATAGCCAGCGACAAAGGGATTGCTGAGCGGCATAATCAGGGGCGGGTCGTTCCGGATGGGTTTTGTGTCTTTCAGATGGATTGGGCGGTCGTTGGAGCGATCCCCTTTCTGCGCTGATTCAGT
>LR026961.1:3369516-3372548 GCA_900498135.1 uncultured Desulfatiglans sp. | reverse complement strand
GCCATCCCCGCCGACTGGCACCGCAGAAACACGATCGGCGAGTACGAAGGCTACTACGCGAGCGTCTTCTACAGCCACTTCGCGGCCCTCGGGCTGGACATCCGGGTGNAGGACGCCACCAGCCGCGGCCGGGTGGACATGACGGTGCTCTTCGAGGGGAGGGTGTTCGTCTTCGAGTTCAAGGTGGTCGAGCAGGAGCCCGAGGGCCGGGCCCTGGAGCAGATCCTGGCCCGGCGCTACGCCGAGAAGTATCAGGACCTGGGCCGGCCCATCCATCTGATCGGCGTCGAGTTCAGCCGCAAGGAGCGGAACCTCTGCGCCTTCGAGGTCCGGAGCCCGCCACAGCCGGCTGCAGACGCCGCGCCGCCTGCATCATAGCGTTTGAAGTCTCTCAACGTCTCAGTGGGCTGCCTCCCGCCGCAACCAACTTCCTGTCAACGAACAGGGTACTCCCTCCCCATCCTTATCAGGCTGTTGAAAAACGCCCATCTGCTGCGCTTTGCTCATCCCTCGTCACTGCGGCGTACTAATAAGTACGCCTCATTCCTCGGGATTTCGCAAGCCTTGCATCTAGGCATTTTTCCCCGGACTTTCAAAAGCGGATTTTTCAACGCGCTGCTAAGGAGGTCGCTGAAGAGCCGTATCTCGGAGTTCAGCTCTACCGACCTCCCCGGGTATTTGAAAGGCTTCTGTCGAAATGGCAACCGAAAATTGACCCATCGTGATGGCCGAAAATTGACCCGTATGGGTTGAGGTTAGAGCTCCCCCGCTGAGGTTCAGGGGGAGGGTTTCGAGGAGGGTTGGCAACGGGGGGAGCCCGGGGGGCGCCCGGTGGAGCACAGCGCCTGACAAGGCAAATTCAACCGACGCAAAAAGCCGCGCGGCGGATTCACAGCGTTAGATTTCGAAAAATTACTTGACAAAACAGACATTCCTGTATACTTCTGTAATACATAAATGACAGGAGATGCGCTATGAATACAGCAATATCAGTACGGCTTCCCAAGGATCTTGCCAGCCAACTAGATAGCATAGCCAAAGAGACTGAAAGGTCCCGCTCTTTCATCATTCAGAAGGCCCTGGAATCCTATATCGAGGATTTCGCGGATCTCCAGATCGCCCTGGACCGACTCCACGATAAGGGGGACGAGGTTATTTCAGCCAAAGAGATGAGGAAGTCTCTTGGCGTATAATATCGTCTACAAGAAGTCGGTCCACCGCGACCTCATGAAGCTATCGAAGCCCGAGGCGAAACGAATTCTCGACCTCATCGAGAAGAAACTGATCAAGCAGCCTGAATCCAATCCTGTGCTCAAGGGTCAGTTTGCGGGGCTTCGTAAGTACCGCGTCGGGAACTATAGGGTGATCTATGCCCTGTTGGATCTTGATATCGTCATCCTTAGGATCGGCAATCGTAAGGATGTTTACAAAGGCGAAATCTAACCAGGACATACACGGAAAGCCGGCTAGGCGCGAGGCCTTCGGGACCGAATCCGGGAAAAATCGGGTGAATGGCCGGTGGGAGTGGTCCAAAGTGACTGAATGACGTCCGAAGGGTTGAGGAAGTTCTATTTCACGGGATCGATGAAGTTCAGCGGCCTTTCAGGGGGCGCGGACCCCTGTTTGGGGGCCTTCGATCGCACGATTTTTCCCTCCCCTTTTTGGGTCCTCTCATCAGGATCGGCAGCAACAAAGGTCCCTTTCCTACGATAGAGTTCCTTTCTCAAACGCGGCATTCGTCTTTCTTTTTTCAATGCGGGCATTCGCCTGGGCTTATCATTCACACCATGGTTGGGGATGCCGGGGACGGCCTCCCACTCGATCGGGGGTAGGCTTCCATAGCCCTGGTGATCACGTCGATGATCCCCTGCACCTCGGATGGAGACAGGTGGATCAGCCGCTGAGGTCGCTATACACGGGAAAGGTCCCTCGCCTTTCTCTCCTCGAGGCTCGGCATGCACCCGCACCAGGGCCTATGTTCGCAATCGCGCCGACGCAGGGCGACCGTTTCCGGATCGCCGCCTTGCTTGACCTTGAAGGTTCGGCCGGCGAGATCCAGTTCAAAAGGGATTTGCCGGTGTCTGAACGAGATGGTGCTGATCGGAGGCATCGGGTTCCTGCTCATGAAGGTTCATTGGAGGAACTCAATCGGTAAAAAAGACTGAAGCAGGATCTGTGCCACACGATCAGGCGGCAGGTGGACCGGATGGTTCCTGCCGTTCGGGTGGTTGAATGCCCGATCGGCCCGGAAGGGGAGCGAAACCGAAAGTAAAAACCCATAGCGCATGCACAAACAACAGTGCATGGCACATCGTGCAAACCGGGTTGGCTTGACCACGACGGGCCTTCGTGTGCAGGACCTCCCAACCGAAAACACCAACCTCTGCCCACACGGGTGAATTCTACGGATAATAGCCAACCATGCAGCCTCCCCGCATCGACCTCTGCCCACACGGGTGGATTCCTACTCGGCAAGCGACGGAAAGCCCCTGTCAATAGCCGCCTCCAGGCGGATGGGGCAATCCCGTTATAGACCAGGTTCAAGATATGAATGAGCCAGCAACCACTATGCGGATGGGGCAAACCCCCTCTGAGCGAACATCACGAGGAGGAGATTGCACCAGCCTCCGCGCCCGTGGGCGAATCTCCGGATTGCCGCATCCGGGCGCTGGCGGCCGATGGCCGGTCATGCCGGAACAATACATTCTCGCTAAGCGGATGACGCACACTGCAATACATGAATCCTATCCGGCACAGAACGTGCTTGCAGCAGCATGGATCGAGAGAAAGGGACCATCCCTATTCCTTCGGGGATGGAGCCGCCGCAAGATCATGAGTTCTGAGAGGGGTGAATTCCCACCCTCCCGGAGCATGCAGCCGTCCCCCTGCCCGGTTTGAAGCTTGACGAGATGAGGGAGCACGTTTAACATGGCCTCAGATAAGGTAAACAGTCCACATGACAGGTACTTCAAGCAAACCCTGTCACACGCGGATCAGGCCAGGGACTTCGTGCTCCACTACCTGCCGGCGGA
>LR026961.1:3358021-3364321 GCA_900498135.1 uncultured Desulfatiglans sp. | reverse complement strand
CGAGAGGTCATCCATGTCCGCGACATGGAGGAATTCAAGGCCGTCCTCGCTCAGATCTGAGAGATGTAGAATGCACCCTTCTTGACCGGGAAGAANCCGCACCGGGCAGGCCAGGGAGTTTCGCCGGGCAGTGAATGTGAATCCGGGAGCACACGCAAGATGACCGCCAAAAAGAAACTGCCGATCGGGGTGCAGTCTTTCCGCAAGATTCGGGAAGGCGATTATTATTATGTGGATAAAACCGGATTTATTCTGGGGCTGATCGAGGAGGGAAGCTACTACTTTCTCTCGCGCCCCCGACGNTTCGGGAAGAGCCTGCTGGTAGACACCCTGAAGGAACTCTTCAGCGGGAGCCGAGAACTCTTTGCCGGGCTTTACGCCGAGGACCACTGGGACTGGTCCGTATCCCACCCGGTCCGCGAGACCCAACTGCGCCTGAACCTGCTGCGCAGCCTTCAGTCCGCGCCATGCGCCGGAGAGGTCGGCCTGGGTTGAAAGGCCTTTCCGAAGAGGCCGAGCCAGCCGGCGGATATTCTTTGAGCACCTTGTGGCTCAAGCTATAAGATGATGAATTCTTTGCCTTCCGGCTTCCTAAGCAAGATCCTCCATACCCCCTTCGAACAGTTCCCATCCGGAAAAAGTCTTTTTTGCCAATCCCGCCGCCAATCTGCACCTTTGCTTGTGTGGCGACCATCAGGTCGCCTCCGCACAAGGTTTGCTTTTCCTGATATTGGCCCAAAATCCTCATTTCCGGATAGGAAACTGGATTGCACCGGAAAATCATTTCCGGATGGAAAACTGGCTAGAGCGGCATGCCACACCGAAGAGCAATGCACGATCATTTGTGCATGTCCCCCCCTGAAATACCGTCAAAAAATGGGCCGAGTGCCCTGTCTCTGACATTCATCCTGCTTTCCCGTCCAGAATCGCTCACTTTCGGAAATCCCCACATCCATGTCGATCCAACGTCTTAGGCGATCCCCTAGACAGCAGCCGCTTCTCCAAACACATTTCATGGGATCTGGCACATACCTTGCTTAAAAGCTGAAAAGAGGATGAAATTCGCCAAGAAATAATAACCATAATAAAGCACTTTGAAATCAAGATCTGAAATATAAACAAAAAAAGTAATTCTTATTAGAGTAAAACAACATTTTTTATATATAAATAATGGAGATATTCATATGAAAAAATTAATTTCCATATTTATTCTATTTAACTTACTTTTTATCACAAGCTTTTCTGCTGCCGCAATTGAAAGCATAAACAATAAAAATGAATTAATATTAAAAATTCATTTTAACAAATTACTCAATTTAAATGAAATAAAGAAATTCGCCATTTCAAACAGCGATATTTTTACAATTATAATGCTTGAGGGGAAATTCGTGATCGGTGGAACAGAGCATTATGAATTCTTCCTTGTTCAACCAAGTGAAAAATTATATAAGATAAACCTAGAAAATATTCATAATACATTTAACAAATATAGACATGCACTATTCCAATCCGTCTTAGAAACAGCATACGAACTGGATGATGACATAATTATTAATCGTTATGACATGTTAGAATCAATGCACAGAATGCTATATGACCAATCTGATATTCCAACACATATTTCTAAAGCCACGATTCAAACTACACATATTCAAATAAGCGAAATAATAAAAAGACATACAAACATAATTCAACACATCGAAATAGCATCTATAGATAAATTCGACAGAAATATATATCAGGATAATTTCGATCAAGATACTGACGAAACCCATGATATCTACCAAAACGAGAAAAATTATACAGAAAATGACATAAAAACATGGTGGCCAAATGTAGGATATTCACATACTTATCAGTATTCTCCAACTGAGAGATATACGTTACAGTATATGGGATGGTATAATCCAAATTTTACCGAAATTGACACATATGAACATGACTACTTTCTTTACAATTACGACAATGCCACATACTTGCGTAACGGAAGCACATCCTACCCAAATTGTTATCCCTTGATTGTCTATGCTGCAACAACATGGCCATCGGATTCTCACCCCTATCTGGATACAAGATATAACTATTTTGGATGCGAATTTAATGAATTAGCTTTTACAATTGGAGCATCAAAGGCTAAATCAATTCCAGGAAATATATGGCACTATAATTATTTCATAACAAAAAATGGAAATTCGAGCAGCGACAAATTCAAATTACAAGCGCAAAAAGGTTATCGCAATCCTAGCTGGTGCTACAGCACATGGTGCAGTTTTAGCGAAAAAATCGTGAATTTAGTTCCTGCATGGAGTTCGTCAGTCCCTGGAACAGTACGCTGGACCAAATAATAGTGACTATAAAAAAATAAGTGTTCATCCGTAAATAGAGATTTTTTCAGTTCACAAACTAGATTGGTATTGACTCGCATCATGAATTTGTAACCGATCAGGGGATCTGGATCAAACGGCGGGCTGAGCAATCCAGGCGAGATCAGTTCGAGGCCGTGGAAGGTTGCGTGCACAGCCTCGACAAGCACGGGGAAGGTTGTTTTTTTCTACAGGCGGCATGTCTGCCCGAGGGAGAGGATGCGCTCCACCCAACGGTTGCTTTTTCAACAATCTCGGCGGCAATCTGCACGTTTGTTTGATGATCCCGGAACGCAGGAATTGCTCTTAACTCATGCCTTCGGCTCCCTTATCACGATTTTTGATTCCGTCAATAAGGTCTTGCAAAACGATTTCGCATATTATAAAAAGATCATCTAGAATAGTACTTATCCGCTCGTAATCTTCGGCATGCGGATGGTTAACCTCGGAACCATCAAGGGTATCTGCTGCTTCTATTTTTTTCGCATTTTTTGCTTGAATTTTCTTGTTTATTGCTGTTATTGGAGTGGGATTGAATAGCCTTTCAGCAACAAATTGAGAAAAATGCCCATTTTGATTTATTTAATCTATGAGAAAATTTTTTATAAAATCTATTTATTTGGGGATACTCAGTGCTATCCTCACTATTTTTGTTACACCACAAAGGGCGATAAACCAATCCCAATTATCTCAATTACAGTATGGCTATCCTTTTCAATTCATACTCGAAGATCGTTCTCGACTCAACCCGGAATTATTTCCACAGCGGTATTATTGCTGCAATCCACTCGAATATAAAATAGAATTTATATGGATTAAATTCATTTTATCATGCATGTTCTTTACATTTATCTATTATCTCATTTTATATGCTATTTATTATTACCACAAATTTTACTTCACAATCAAAAATAATAAATTTGTTCAGATATTATAGTATATATTCTTATAGAACTGGAATCGCGACCGTCAGATGTTTTTGAATTTCTGAGAGTCCTGCGTTCTAGAGGGTTTTTCAAGTATTAAAAACTTTTAAAATCTCTGGAAAGCACACTCCGGCATGCTTTCACGAGTGAGCCGTGTCGCAGGAGCCGCTTTGTTTAGAAACGCCAAAGCTGTTTTTGAGGAGAAGGAAGGTGATATTATGCCCACTCTGGCGGAGCAATGGATCAAGCAAGGCATACAACGAGGCCTGCAGCAAGGAGTGCAACAAGGGACACTGAGGGGAACACGCGCGATGGTGGTTGAAGCCTTGAGAACCAAATTCAACGCCGTTCCCACAAAGGTCGTCAAGCAAATCGAGAAGATTGATGACACAGATGTTTTGACACATCTTTTGCGAAAATTCCTCCATGTCCGCGACATGGAGGAATTCAAGGCCGCCCTCGCTCAGATCTGAGAGATGTAGAATACACCCTTCTTGACCGGGAAGGAGCCGCACCGGGCAGGCCGGGGACCTGCGCCGGGCGATACATGCAACACTGGGAGCACACACCAGATGACCGCTAAAAAGAAGCTGCCCATCGGGGTGCAGTCTTTCCGGGAAATACGGGAGGGCGGCTACTATTACGTCGACAAGTCCGGCTATGCAGTGGACCTCGCCGACCAGGGCAAGTACTACTTTCTCTCGCGCCCCCGGCGCTTCGGAAAAAGCCTGCTGGTGGACACCCTGAAGGAACTCTTCAGCGGGAGCCGAGAACTCTTTGCCGGGCTTTACGCCGAGGACCATTGGGACTGGTCCGTATCCCACCCGGTCTTGCTCTTCAGCTTCGCCGGAGGCGTACTCAAGTCGGTGGCGGATCTGCAGAAGCATCTGGAGCGGCAGCTCGATCTGCACGAAAAGACCCTGGGGGTCGAGGCCCACTACCCCGAAATCCGAAGCCGCTTCGCCGACCTGATTTTACAGGCCCACCGGCAGAGCGGCCGCCGGGTGGTGATCCTCGTGGACGAATACGACAAGCCCATCCTGGACGCCATCGCGGACCGGGAAGAGGCCGCCCGGGTGCGGGACGTGCTGCGCGACTTCTACTCGGTGATCAAGGACAACGACGCCCACATCCGCTTCGCCTTCCTGACCGGAGTCTCCAAGTTCAGCAAGGCCGGGATCTTCTCGGGTCTCAACAACCTGCGGGACATCACGGTGGAAGCGCCCTACTCGGCCATCTGCGGCTACACCGAGGCCGACCTCGAGACGGTCTTCGCCCCGGAGCTCCCGGGCCTGGACCGGGCGCTCATCCGGGAGTGGTACAACGGGTACAACTGGCTGGGGGAGAGCGTCTACAACCCCTTCGACGTGCTGCTGCTCTTCTCCAAGCGCATCTTCGGGGCCTACTGGTTCGAGACCGGCACCCCCACCTTCCTGATCAAGCTGCTTACGGAACGGGGCGTCTTCACCCCAAGCCTGGGGCAGACCGTGGCATCCGAAATGCTCCTTTCAACCTTCGATGTGGACACCATGCCCACCGAGGCCCTGCTCTTCCAGACCGGTTACCTGACCTTCGCCGGGACGCGCCGCATGGGCGCCCGGACCGAGTACCGGCTGGGTTATCCCAACCTGGAGGTGCAAAGCGCCCTCAACGATGTGCTGCTCAAATCCCTGCTCGCCGATCCCGGAGCGGCCGAGGGGGTCGTAAGCCGGCTGTACGATGTGTTGAGCACCGCCGACTTCGCCGCCCTCGAGGTCCATTTCCGGGCCCTGTTCGCCGCCATCCCCGCCGACTGGCACCGCAGGAACACGATCGGCGAGTACGAAGGTTACTACGCGAGCGTGTTTTACAGCCACTTCGCGGCCCTCGGGCTGGACATCCGGGTGGAGGACGCCACCAGCCGCGGCCGGGTGGACATGACGGTGCTCTTCGTGGGGCGGGTATTCGTCTTCGAGTTCAAGGTGGTGGAGCTGGAGCCCGAGGGCCGGGCCCTGGAGCAGATCCTGGCCCGCCGCTACGCCGAGAAGTACCAGGACCTGGGCCGGCCCATCCACCTGATCGGCGTCGAGTTCAGCCGCAAGGAGCGGAATCTCTGCGGCTTCGAGGTCCGAAGCCTGCCCCCACCGGCTGCAGAAAACGCAGGGCCACCGGGATAATGGCCCTTGAAGGCACTCAACGCTTCCGACTGCCACATTCTCATCCAACCCCTTGAAGCACCCCCCTGTCGCTGACTGATGATCTGTCCCCGAAGACTGCTTCCCGACACTATCGCCTTCCCCCATGTT
Organism: uncultured Desulfatiglans sp.; assembly: GCA_900498135.1. NCBI lineage: Bacteria > Pseudomonadati > Thermodesulfobacteriota > Desulfobacteria > Desulfatiglandales > Desulfatiglandaceae > Desulfatiglans > uncultured Desulfatiglans sp. The sequence goes on along the minus strand of LR026961.1, from coordinate 3,358,747 downwards.
TACGCGCTACCGAATCCCAAACCCATCTTGTTTCCATCTATGGATTCGGTTCGAAGGACGTCCCCTGCGGGCTGAACGATGCCGTGGCGAGCGGGGCACCGTCCTGTTTTCCTTCGCTCAGGCTGCGACCCGGAAGGCCGGCAGACCTGGGGTTCGAGGGGAGAACAGGGAGGATAGGTAAAACGGCCCCGCCATTGTGCACAAAAGACTGTGCATATCGAATCTGCCGCGAACGGCTGTCCCGGCCGTGGCGGACTTTTCCGAAAGTGTTCGAAGTTAGGGATATATTCCTCTGCGCGGATACATGAATTCTCGGATTGCCGCATCCGGGCGCTCGCGCCCGATGGCCGGTCCCGTCCGAAGAATACATTCTCGCCAAACGGATGACGCTCACCCCTCTGCCATGGACGTTCTTGCGAGCGGATGACGTTTTGCGCACTGCAATACATGAATCCCATCCGGCACAAAAAGTGCTTGCAATGGCATGGATGATGGCCACCGGTCAAAAAACGGGCAGATATAGCCGGAAAAAAGCAGCCAAGGCGGGCGGCCCTCCCCTCCAGGGCTGCAGCCGTCCCCCTGCCCGGTTTGAAGCTTGACGAGGTGAGGGAGCACGTTTAACATGGCCTCGGATAAGGTAAACAGTCCACATGACAGGTACTTCAAGCAAACCCTGTCACACGCGGATCAGGCCAGGGACTTCGTGCTCCACTACCTGCCGGCGGA
>LR026961.1:3335226-3355975 GCA_900498135.1 uncultured Desulfatiglans sp. | reverse complement strand
ATTCCAGACCCCAGCCCGAGAGGATTGAAGACCTCAAAGGGGACATGGTGCTTCGCCCCCGCATAGGCCGCTATCGCCCCGCCCATGGAGTGCCCGACCAGCTTGAGGTGATAACGAGGCTGCCCGTTTTTCAACGCGTCCTCCATATGTTGCATCAACTCGTCCGCCTGCGATAATTGTTTCGGCACCAGCCCTGCAAGAATCTCTGCACACCTCACGGTATCTTCCAAAGAGGACATCCCCGGGAAGGCGATCACCAACTCGTTGAGTGCATCATTTATACAAAACAGAGCCGTCAGGTCGGGATAGCGGACGAGGGTGCCATCCTGTTTGCGGGCGACAATTTTGGACAAAGACTTTTCAGCCTTCTCGGACGCTTCGAACGCGCGCCATTCCCCTTGCGCAATCCCCCGGTTCAAAAGAAAGTACTCCCGAAGCCGGCCCAGTTTTTCGAGGTCCAGTTCCACCTTTCCGGATATCTTCCCCCAATGGACCGATTTGCTCCCGATACGGATGGATTTATCTCCGGTCGGTACAAACCGGCATTCTCTAAATCTAGAAGAAGTATCGTCCACCATCTGGCTGATGGACTGTTGTTCAGGGAGCGTAACAAGATAAACGTCTTTCACGTTCGGAGGGGATAGCTTACGGATGGTGGCGGCCCCGATGGAAGGCATCATATTGACCGTGTAATTGGCTGCGACAGTGAATTTATAAGAATTACTGGATGGCTTAATGACCGCTCGATGTCTTCTATGATGTTCTGACTGATACAGATGCGGTGTTTGTATGCTCACATCGTCCAATTTGAACCGACTATCACACATGATATGCCTCCCTTAGAGTTCATTGCAAAAATGATTGCATTCTATAAATAATCTCAATCTATTATAAGTGTTATATCTATATTTTTATCTTTTTACGCAATAAATATTCCATATTGACGTGCCGCACCTTGTATAAATGTCCATATCTATGCAATCAATTTCCCTTTTCCTTGTAAAAGGCCATGAGATAATCTCTTTCCGATCGGATCGTTTTTCGACATCGAAAAACGTATTGAATATGCTGTAAATACCGCCACCCAGGCTATATCTGTGTATCGCCAGGCACTCGATGCATATTTTACGATCACCAAGGGATCGGCTCAGATCCTCCCAAAGTTGTAAAAATTCGCTGCGAGCTTCCCAAAAATCTTCCAATCCTTTACCGTAATAAGGCACCTTTTTCGGGGTAATCGAGATGCTCCGAAAGGGTGGGTTCTTACGAAGCCGATAGATCTGTTCAGCATCGTTTTGCAGCTCATCCAAATACGCCTCCACTTGAGGCCTTGATGAAAAGAACTCGCCCTGCATTTGCTCAGTCACCTGTTTGTAGATCGGATCGTAAATATCACTGAGAGGACCCCGGGTCGGGTCGCCCAATTCCTCGCACCTCCGTTGAACTTCCGCCTTCCAACGTTCATAATAAGGGAACCAGGATTGACGTTCGCACTCGAAGTATGGCTCGGTCTTCTTTTTTTTGCGAAGCTCGATGATCGGTCCACCGCGGGTCCGCCTGCCCTTCAAGAACCGCCACTTGGATCTTTTCTCTTCCAGCGGCACCCCGTAGGCATGATTCACCCAGATATCCCTCACCACCCCCAGAACGGCCTTCTGCTCTTTATCGGAGATGAGCAACTTCCGCATGACAGCCTTGGCCCTCCGGATCGTTTTCTCGTAAAACGCCGGATTGGGGTCTTCGTGCATGGATTTCAAAGGAGCGCCGGTATTGGCGCGTTCGGGCCGGGTTCGATGCAGCTGCACCTCCAACCCTTCTTTTGCCGATTCCTTTTCGGGTTCCGGGGGGGGACCGGAACCGAGGACACTCGGCGGCTTTGCGGGCGGAGAAAACTGCTCGAGCGGCTTCGAAAAGGATTCACCGAGTTCGGGAAAAAGCAGGTCGGGAATGGACGGNGGGCGATGGTCGGAGGGAGTGGTCCAAAGGGACGGAACGGGGTTCGAAGGGTCAAGAAAGTTGTACTTCGCGGGATCGATGAAATTCAGCGGCCTTTCAGGGGGCGTGGGCCGTTGATTCAGGGCGGTGGAGTCCTCCATCTCNCTGTCCCTTTTTGNGGTCTTCTCATCATGATCGACGGCANCANAGGTCTTTTTCCTACGATANANTTCCTTTCTCAGNTGCGGCATTCGTCTTTCTTTTTTCAATGCGGGCCTTCGCCCGGGCTTATCGTTCACACCATGGTTGCGGATGCCGGGGACGGCCTCGCGCTCGATCGGGGGGTGGGCTTCCATAGCCCTGGTGATCACGTCGATGATCCCCCGCACCTCGGATGGAGGCAGGCTCCGTGTGCCGTTTTCAAACGACCAGGGNTCCATCAGATCNTAGGAGACGATCGGCGTGAGNCGGGGGCGGCTCTTGAGGTCCTGGAGGTCGGAGCGGAGCCGGTCCATGGCCTCCGCGGAGTGCAGGGGAAACATATCCGGCTCGATGAGCGGGGCGATCAGATCCTTGAGGTCTACGGGTCGCTCGGCGTCCTTTAGCAAACGGTCGCTCGATTCGATCAGATCCCTCAGATTATAAAGGAAATAGTCCTTTCCCAGCGGCAGATCGATCAGACGCGCGAGGTCGCTCTCCACACGGCAAAGGGCCCTCGCCTTTCTCTCCTTGAGGCTCGGCATGCACCCGCACCAGGGNCTNTGTTCGAAATCGCGCCGACGCAGGGCGACCGTTTCCGGATCGCCGCCTTGCTTGACCTTGAANNTTCGNCCNGCGAGATCCAGTTCAAAAGGGATTTGCCGGTGTCTGAACGAGATGGTGGTGATCGGAGGCATCGGGTTCCTGCTCATGAAGGTTCATTGGAGGAACTCAAACGGTAAAAAAGACTGAAGCAGGATCTGTGCCACACGATCAGGCGGCAGGTGGACGGGGTGGTTCCTGCCGTTCGGGTGGTTGAATGCCCGATCGGCCCGGAAGGGGAGCGAAACCGAAAGTAAAAACCCATAGCGCATGCACAAACAACAGTGCATGGCACATCCTCTGCGAGGCGGGTTGTCCTGACCACGACGGGCCTTCGTGTGCGGGACATCCAGACTGAAAACACCAACCTCTGCGCACACGGGTGGATTTCTACGGATGATAGCCAACCATGCAGCCTCCCCGCATCGACCTCTGCCCACACGGGTGGATTCCTACTCGGCAAGCGACGGAAAGCCCCTGTCAATAGCAACCACTATGCGGATGGGCGATCCTCCTCTGAGAGAACATCACGATGAGGAGATTGCACCAGCCTCCGCGCCCGTGGGCGAATCTCCGGATTGCCGCATCCGGGCGCTCGCGCCCGATGGCCGGTCCCGTCCGAAGAATACATTCTCGCTAAACGGATGACGCTCACCCCTCTGCCATAGACGTTCTTGCGAGCAGATGACGTTTTGCGCACTGCAATACATGAATCCCATCCGGCACAAAAAGTGCTTGCAATGGCATGGATGATGGCCACCGCTCAAAAAACGGGCAGATATAGCCGGAAAAAAAGCAGCTAAGACGGGCGGCCCTCCCCTCCAGGGCTGCAGCCGTCCCCCTGCCCGGTTTGAAGCTTGACGAGACGAGGGAGCACGTTTAACATGACCTCAGATAAGGTAAACAGTCCACATGACAGATACTTCAAGCAAACCCTGTCGCACGCGGATCAGGCCAGGGACTTCGTCCTCCACTACCTGCCGGCGGAGATCACGCGCCTGCTGGATCTGGATACCCTTTCGGTGTGCAAGGGCAGTTTCGTCGACCGCCAGCTGCAGCATTATTTCTCCGACCTGCTCTATCAGGTCGAGATCAAACCGGGCCGCTCGGCTTTCGTCTATCTGCTCTTCGAGCACAAGAGTTCTCCGGACCGCCTCACCGCCTATCAGGTGCTGCGCTACATGGTCCGGATATGGGCGGAGTGGTTGAAACGGGGAGAGGCCGGGGCGCTCCCGCCGGTGATCCCGGTGGTTCTCTATCACGGTCTGAGCTGCTGGAAGATCGGACTCGCATTCGAAGACCTGTTCGAGCTGCCCCGGGAGTTGCGCCCTCTGGTGCCGAAGTTCGAATATTTGCTGTGCGACCTGTCGCAATACAGCGACGAGCAGATCAAGGGCGCCATTCGGCTCAGGCTGCCGCTCCTGCTGCTGAAGCATATCTTCTCCGATGATCTCGTGGAGCGGCTGCCGGACTTTCTGCGGCTGTTGGAATCCCTGTCCGACAGCCAAAGCGCCCTCGAAGCGCTGGAGGCCGCGCTGCGCTACGTGGCCTCCGCCAACGATCAGGTGAAGGCCGAGGATCTGATTAGAAACGCCAAAGCTGTTTTTCACGAGAAGGGAGGTGACATTATGCCCACTCTGGCAGAGCAGTGGATCGAACAAGGCATGCAACAAGGTATGCAACAAGGTATGCAAAAGGGCATGGAGCAAGGCAGAAAGCAGGGCTTACACCAAGGGATAGAACAGGGCAGAAAGCAAGGTTTACATCAAGGAATACAAGAGGGAAAACTGAAAGGGACGCGCGCGATGGTGACGGAGGCCCTGAAAACGAAATTTAACACCCTTCCTGAAGAGATCGTCGAGAAGATCGAGGAAATTGACGATGTGGATGTCCTGACAAAACTCTTGCGAGAAGCGATCAATGCCCGCGACATGGAGGAATTCAAGACGGTCCTCGGTCAGATCTGATGGATATGAAAAGCGCCTTTGAACCGCCTTCCGGGCGACGGCAGGAGAGCCGGGGGATGATCGCATCCGCCGCCGGGCGGTGACCACAACACCGGGAGCACACACCAGATGATCGCCAAAAAGAAACTGCCGATCGGGGTGCAGTCTTTCCGGGAAATCCGGCAGAGCGGCTACTATTACGTGGACAAGTCCCGCTATGCCGTGGACCTCGCCGAGCAGGGCAAGTACTACTTTCTCTCGCGCCCCCGGCGCTTCGGAAAAACTCTGCTGGTGGACACCCTAAAGGAGCTCTTCAGCGGGAGCCGGGAGCTCTTTGCAGGGCTTTACGCCGAGGACCACTGGGATTGGGCCGGGCCCTGGAGCAGGTCCTGGCCCGGCGCTACGCCGAGAAGTATCAGGACCTGGGCCGGCCCATCCATCTGATCGGCGTCGAGTTCAGCCGCAAGGAGCGGAATCTCCGCGCCTTCGAGGTCCAGAGCCTGACCACGCCAGCTGCAGAAAACACAGGGCCGCCGGGATAATGGCCCCTGAATGCCCTACACGCCTCCGTGGGCAGTCTCCCACCCCAACCAGCTCCCCGCCGCGAATGAACAGACAGTCCCTCCCCATCCTCCGGTGCCCCGGCCATGCCATGGCGGGTCTTTTACTGCGATCATGCAAATCGGTCCTGCAGACAAACCCGTTCCCATCCGCAAATGCTCTTTTTTGCCCATCTCAACGGTGATCCGTACGCTTACTTCTGCAGCCAGCACCAAGTCGCTTCCGTACAAGGACTTGATTTTCTTTATATTTGCAAACCGTGACCGGCCGCGCATTTTTTGCCCATCTCAACGGCGATCCGCACGTATACTTCTACGGTCAGCACCAGGTCGCTTCCGTACAAATGCTTGATTTTCTTGATATTTGCAAACCGGGACCGGCCGCGAAGCAGTCGGACTGAGCACGCGAAGCGTGTGAAGAAACAGGGACCCGCCGTGCAGCGCTGGGACTGAGCACGCGAAGCGTGTCAAGGAATCGGGTTGTGCTGAATAACGCAATTCAGGATAAAGCCTATCCAGCCTATGTTTCACCTGCCCTTCAGACGCCGCTGTTCCGAACGTGGATGAACGATGCTCATCTATTTGCTTGACAAAGGAAATCTGTATGCTTTATAGAATACCGAACGATATACTTAACGATATATTGGGGAATATATGAGTCAAAGGCCAGACAAGAATTCGAGTCTGCGGACCAGGGCCTACGAGGCGATCAAGGACAAGATCATCTATTTGAACCTCAAGCCGGGGGACAAGATCTTCGAGAGCGAGATCGCCCAGGAGCTGGGGGTGAGCCGGACCCCCGTCAGGGAGGCGTTGCTGCTGCTGGAAAACGAGCTGCTGGTCGAGTGCGACCCGCGGCTCGGGTTCCAGGTCAAGCGGCTGACGCCGACCGAGATCGAGGAGTACTTCGCGATCCGGATCGTCTTCGAGGAGTTCGTGGCGCCGTTCATCATCGAACGGATCACCCGGGAGGAGATCGAGGCGTTGAAGCGGAACGTGGAGGAGGCCGATGAGAGCGTCAAGGGCGGGGACCTCACCCAGATCATCCGGCGCGAGACGGACTTTCACACGATTTTGTACCAGGCGGCGAAGTCCGAGATGTTCTTCCACATCATCTCGCGGATCGTCGACAAGTTCCAGTGGCTGCGGGCCATCGGTCTGAGCGCGCCGGGGGGTGCGGAGATCTCGCTGGGCGACCACAGGGCGATCCTGGAGGTGGTCGAGGCCAGGGACACCGAGGCGCTGAAGCGGCTGATGACCGAGCACATCCGGCACGGCAAAGAGCGATTCGAACAGATGAAGGCGCTGTTTTTCTAGGAGGCCAAGATGAGCATTACACGGCAGCTCGTTCGGTATCTGCGGGAGGCCCGGTTCGAGGACATTCCGGAGGCCTGTTTGGCGAGGACCAAGGATTTCGTGCTGGACGAGATCGGAAACGCGCTCGGGGGGTCCGTCCTGAAATCCGGAAAGATCATCATCGACTGGGGGAAGGCGTTGGGGGGCGCGGAGGAGGCCACCGTGTTCGCCGACGGGGCGAAGCTGCCGGTCGCGATCGCCTCGGGGGTCAACACGCAGCTGTGCATGGGCCTCGAGTTGATGGAGACCTACAAGAACCGGGCGCATCCGGGCTCGGGGATGGTGATGACGGCGCTCGCCTTCGGGGAGCGGGAGGGATTGGACGGGAAGGAGTTGCTGACAGCCGTCTGCAGCGCCTACGACGTCACGGGGAGGATCATCGATGCGACCTTCCCCTCGCCCGAGCACCGGCTGCGTGTCTGGAACGAGAGCTGGCAGGGGTGCGGGCCGCTGGCGGTGGCAGTGCGCTGCCTGGGGCTGACGGAGGACGAAGGCATGCACGCCTTCGGCATGGGGCTCGGGAACGCGCCCACCATGAACGTCCACAATATTTTGTATGTGCCCGGGTCGATGTCGAAGCTCGGGAACCCCTTCCACAACTTCGTGGCGGTGAACGCGGCGATCCTGGCCAAGATGGGCTACACGGGGTTCCACGAGATCCTGGACGAGCCCTACCCTTACTGGACGACCATCTCGGACCTGAACCGGGAGGAGGTCTACACGGAGGGGCTCGGGAGCGATTTTCTGCTGACCTCGGCGATGGCCTTCAAGCCGTGGCCGACCTGCCGGTGGGCGCAGCCAGGGATCGAGTCGCTGCTGGTGATCATGGGGGAGCACGGGGTCGAGCCGGACGAGATCGAGTCGGTTGTCTACCGGGCGCACGAGAAGATCACCGGGTACCCTTATGCGAACACCGCGCCCAAAAACCCGGAGGACGCCTACTGGAGCGTGCCGTGGCCGTTCGCCAACGCGGCCCTCGGGTATCGGCCCGGGCCGGACTGGTACGACGAGAAGCGGTTCGAAGAGAAGGCCATGAAGGACTTCATGCGGAAGGTAAAGATCGAGACGCTGCCCGAGGCCGTCGAGGCCTTCGCGAAGGAGCCGGAGAAGTCGGTGACCCTGCTGAGGGTGGAGACGGTCAGGGGAGAGATTTTTCAGAGGCGGACGGAGTACTGCAAGGGCGACCCGCAGAAGCCGCTGAGCCACGAGGAGGTCATCGAGAAGTTCCGGGCCCAGACGGCCCAGGTCCTCTCGGAGGAGCGGGCAAGGGAGATCATCGCGCTGACGGAGCGGTTCGAGGAGCTGGATGACGTGCGGCCGCTGGTCCGTCTGGTGGCGTAGAACGGGTCGAGGGAGAGGTTGGAACGATGAAGCGGAGCATTTTTGAAAGCGTCAAGGACATCGTCGGCGAGGAATACGTTTCCGACAATTTTTTCGAGTTCGTCAACAATACCTTGGACGCCTACCCCTACGAGCTGGACCTCGACCGGGAGAAGCTCCCGTACGTGGTGGCGAAGCCCGGGAGCGCGGAGGAGATCGCCGAGATCTTCAAGCTGGCGAACCGGGAGGATGTGCCGGTCTACCCGCGGGGGTCGGGGACGGGGCTCACCGGGGCGGCCAGGGCGCCCGAGGCGGGGATCGTTTTGAGTACGAGCCGGCTCGACGCACTCGAGATCGACACCGACTACGGGTACTTCGAGTGCGGGCCGGGGGTGACGGTGAACACGGTCGACCTCGCGCTGATGGAGGAGGGCTTCTTCCTCCCCGTGTACCCGGGAAGCAAGCTGGTGGCGAGCATGGGCGGGATGATGGCCGGGAACACCAGCGGGCACATCATCGATGCCTGCATCGGGAAGCCGGCCGACTATGTGCTGGGGCTCACCGTGGTACTGCCGAGCGGGGAGATCCTGGAGACCGGGTCGAAAGGGCTGCGGAAGCCGGCGGGAACCGATCTGACGAAGTTTTTCGTGGGGAACGACGGATTGACCGGCGTGGTCACGCGCATCCGGATGCGTCTCGTGCCGGCCAGGCACAAGGCCTTCGGGATCGCGTACTTCGAGGAGCCGGAGGGGGTGGCGAGGGCCGTGGTGAGGCTCTACCGGGAGAAGGCCCCCCCTCCCCTCTTCATGGAGTTCATGGACCGGAAGAGCACGGCGGTCGGGTTCGAACACGCCGGGCTGCCGGTGCCGCCCGGGTGCTCGATCTTCTTCGCCTCGCTCGGCGGGTCGGCGGAGGAGGCGGCGGGAAACCGGGACCGGATTCTCCAGGTGATGGACAAGGAGCACGCGCTTCGGGCGGAGGCGATCGGGTCGATCGAGGAGTGGATGCGGATCTGGACCGCGAGGGAGGTCATCATCGCCTCGCTGATGCAGAAGCACAACGGGCAGTTCACGGGGCCGGAGATCGTGAGCACCCTGCCTGCCCTGGTCGACTGCATGACGGAGCTGACCCGGTACACCGAAAAGGACCCGATCTTCGACGGGGTGCCGGTCTACCTCTTCGGGCACATCGGGGCGCTGACCTTCCACCCGACGGCCATCCTGCCGAAGGACTGGGAGAACGAGAAGAAGCGGCGGCTGGTCGAGGCCGAGTTCGAGATCGAGACGGAGATGAACCTCCGGTTCGGGACGTGCGGGGGCGAGTGGGCGCAGTTCGGGAAGCGGACTGAGTTTTTCAGGCGGCGCTACGGGGAGAAGGCCTACGAGCTGGTGCGGGAGATCAAGCGGGTGTTCGACCCGAACGACATCCTCTGCCGCGGGGTCCTGGAGGGGCTGTGATGCAGGGGATGATTTCAAGGGGGGAGGTCTCGATGGAAGCCGTCAGCGAGGAGATGAAACCGGTCGTCGACCGGATACGGGATATCGTTTCACGGTGCGTCAAATGCCGCTTCTGCTTCACCGAGTGCCCGGTCTACGAGGTCTCTGACCGGTGGATGGTGAACGGGAGCTCCGGGATCACGCAGTCGCTCTACTACGCGCTGAAGTTCGGCCGGGTGGATGCCGACCTGCGGGACATCCTGATGCGGTGCACGACCTGCGGCAGCTGCGAGGTCATCTGCGAGAGGATCATGGCCGGGGTGAAGCTCGTGGAGGCGATCCGGGGCGGGAGGCAGATGCTGCTCGACCAGGGAGTCCCCATGATCCGGGAGCAGCAGAAGGCGCTGGAGGCGCTGCAGGTCGTGGGGAACCCTTACGGGAAGCAGGCCGGGAAGCGGACGGCGTGGGCCGAGGGGCTCGAGGTACAGAGGGCCGGGGGCGCGGAGAAGCCGGAGGTGGTCTACTTCGTCGGGTGCACCGCCTCCTACGACGACCGGGCGCAGGGCGTGGCGAGGGCGCTGGCCGAGGTCCTGCGGGGGTGCGGGGTGCGGTTCGCGATCCTGGACGACGAGACGTGTTCGGGGGATCCGGCCTTCCAGATGGGGGAGACCGGGCTCTTCGAGATCCTGAAGGAGCGGAACCTGGAGGCCCTCGAGCGGGCGGGGGCGAAAGCGGTCGTGACGACCTCGCCGCACGATTTCGACTGCTTCCGGACACAGTATGCGGAAGAGCTCGAGGGGGTGCGGGTGCAGCACTACACGGGGCTCCTCGGCGCGCTCCTGGACGAGGGGAAGCTCAGGTTCCGGGGCAGTTATCCGAAGCGCGTGACCTACCACGACCCCTGCTACCTCGGGAAGCACAACGGGGTGGTCGAGGAGCCGAGGAAGGTCCTGAGGAGCATCCCGGGGATCGAGCTGGTGGAGATGCGCCGGTCCGGGCGGCAGAGCCTCTGCTGCGGGGGCGGCGGGGGGCGGATGTGGGCCGAGTTCGGGGAAAAGCCGCGGCTGGCTGAACTGCGGGTGCTGGAGGCCGTGGAGACCGGGGCGGAGGTGCTGGTCACCGCCTGCCCCTTCTGCCTGCTCAACTTCGAGGACGCGGTGAAGACCCTCGACCTGGAGGGCCGGATCAGCGTGAAGGACCTGGCGGAGATCGTTTTCGAATCGGTCAGCGGTTAGAGGGCGTTCCTGATCGGGGCTGCACGACAGGCTGGCCGCGCGGCCGATCCGGCAGGGAGCGATGAAATGGCGAGAGGCGGCTAGGAACGGCAATCGGGCCAGTGAACCATTCAACGCTTTGAAGGACAAAGAAAAGGAGTGGGACGATGAAAAGGGGAGATTTCGGTGTCGCGTTGCTGGCGGTGTTTGTCATCGGCTTGATCGGTTCGTTCACGTTTCCGGGGAGGGCCGAGGCGAAGGCGGAATATGTGATGAAGGTGGCGATCGTCGCGCCGCCGGTGCAGGCGTGCGGCAGGTTCGGCGCCATGCTGAAGGAAAACCTCGAAAAGGCCACGCAGGGCCGCATCGAGGTGCAGGACTTCCCGGGCGGACAGCTCGGGTCCTGCATCGAGCTGGCGAACAAGGCCTCCATGAACATGATCCAGGTCGCGCTCCCCGGGTGCCCGGCGGCGTGCAGCCTCGGCGGGAACTCCATGAAGCTCTCGCTGATGACCCTGCCCTACATCTTCCGCAACTATGACGACGTCGAGAAGTTCCTGCAAAGCGACCTCGTCAAGGAGCTTTACGACAGCACAGACCACTTGAACACGACCATCGTCGGGTTCATCGACTACGGGTTCGCCTGCCTCGCCACCAACAAGCCGGTCCGGAAGATCGAGGAGATCAAAGGCCTCAAGATCCGGGTCCCCGAATCCTACATCCAGAAATCCATGACGACGGCGATGGGCGGGAGCCCCACCGTCATCCCCTTCACGGAGACCTACGAGGGTCTGAAGCGCGGGATCGTCGACGGGATCGACCAGGCCTGGACGACCCTCTGGAAGGCGAAGCTCTACGAGGCGACGCCCTACGTGACGGACACGGCGCACTGGTACGGGACCTTTCCCGTGATGATCAACAAGACGTGGCTGAAGAGCCTCCCGCCGGAACTGGAGGCGATCGTGCTGCGGGTCATCGAGGAGACCTGCATCCAGGAGCGGGCGGCAAGCCGCGCGGAGGAGATCGAGGCCAAGAAGGTGCTGGCCGAAAAGGGGGTCGAGATCATTACGCTGTCCCCCGAGGAGACCGCGAAGCTCGTCGAGATGATGAAGCCTGTGCAGGCGGAGTTCGAGGACGAGATCGGCAAGGAGTATCTTCAGAGGGTGCTGAGCTTCATGGGCCACGAGTAGCGGGCATAGGCGCACGGCGGGACAAAACAACTCTTACCGTCTGGAGAAGATGATGCTGCGCACTATCCTTTCGCGTTTGGACAGCGTGATCGAACAGATCGAGAAGTTCGTCCTGTTTTTCGGGATGGCGGCGGCGCTCGTTGCCTCGCTCGTCAACGTGGTCATGCGCTACGTCTTCTCCTACCCGCTGGCATGGCCACCCGAGCTCGCCCGCTACTGCATCATCTGCGTCGTGTTCATCGGGGCGAGCGCCGCCATCAAATCCGGGACCCACCTGAAGGTCGACGTCATCAATCAGCTGTTCCCGAAGATGGGCCGGTTCAACCGCTGGTTCAGCCAGGTGATCGTGATCGTCTTCGCCGCGGCGGTGATCTACATCAGCAAGGACCTGATCCATATGCAGTACGTCACCCGGCAGAAATCCATCGTGCTGGAGATCCCGTTCTGTCTGCTGTATGCGATCCCCGCCATGGCATCCATCCTGATGATCGTTCGATCGCTGATTCAGCTCGCCGGGCAGCCCAAGGAGCAGGCGGGCTGAGCCGCTGAAGGATGCAAGGAACCGGCGGGCGTTAGCCGCTGCGGCGCCGCACGCCCGGCAAGGAGGAAAGCGCGGTATGGAAAACCTGGTGCTCGTGTTCGTCCTTTTTCTGCTGTTTTTCCTGTCGGCGCCGATCTACATCGCCCTCTTCCTCACCTCCCTGCTGGTGATCGTCTGCTTTACGACCATCGATCCGATGGTGCTGGCACAGGTTCTCTTCCGTTCGATCGACAAGTTCTCCCTGCTGGCCGTGCCGTTTTTCATCCTGACGGGCGACATCATGGCGAGGGGGAGCATCGCAGTGAGGCTCGTCAAATTCACCGAGACCCTGGTGGGTTTTCTGCCGGGCGGGCTCGCGATCGCCGGGGTCGCGGCGTGCGGGCTGTTCGGATCCATCTCCGGGTCGACGATCGCAACCATGGTGGCGATCGGCGGGATCATGATCCCCGCGATGATGCAGCGGGGGTACGACAAGTCCTTCACCCTCGGGATCATGACGGCGGCCCCTATTTTGGGGATCATCATCCCGCCGAGCGTCCCGCTCATCATCTACGCACTCCTGACCTCGGAATCGGTCGGGGAGCTGTTCATGGCCGGGTTCGTGCCAGGGCTCCTGATCATCCTCGGGCTGTGTCTCTATGTCTTCTTCTACAGCAAGAAGCGGGGGGTGGAGACGAGGGGCTTTCCAAGCGGAGCGGAGCTGTGGGAGGCCGTCAAGGCGGGGGCATGGGCCCTCTTGCTGCCCATCATCATCTTCGGGGGCATCTTCTCGGGGGTATTCACGGTGACGGAGGCGGCGGCGGTCTCCGCCTTCTATGCGCTGTTCGTCGAAAAGGTCGTCTACCGCGACCTTCCGTGGAAGGACATCCCGAACATCCTGATCCATTCGGGGCTGGTCACCTCATCCTTCGTGATCATCATCACGGGCGCCTCATGCCTGGCGGAGTACCTCACTATTCAGAGGATCCCGCAGGAGATCGCCGAGTCCGTGGTGTCGACGGTCAAGTCGCCGTTCGTATTTCTGCTGATATCCAACATCATCCTCCTGGTGGTGGGAACCTTCATCGACATCATCTCCGCCATACTGCTCTTGACCCCGATATTCATACCGATCCTGAGCGAGTTCAACGTCGACCCGGTGCACTTCGGCCTGCTGATGACGGTGAACCTCGGGATCGGCTACATCACGCCGCCGCTCGGGGTGCTGTTGTACATCGGCATGCAGATGGGGAACGTCACGCTGATCGAGATGATGCGGTCGATCGCCAAACCGCTGCTGATCCTGTTCGTCATCCTGTTGATCCTGACCTACATCCCCTGGTTCACGATGGTGCTCCCGGAGGTTTTCTACCGATAAAGCGGAGATAAGGGGCCCGCTCCGGCGTCAGATCCAGGCGCTCATGAAAATCGAACGAACCCTTTGAAGGTGGGTGGAACTCCTTGCCGGGAGGGGTCCTTCGCTTCGCGGAGGTCGAAGGGTTCATCTCTTCGCAGCACAAAAGAAGGCGCTTTCCGGGAGGCAGGTCAAGGCCTCACGCTCGGTTTTACAGCGCCGCTCGCACCTTCTGCATCAGGCCGCGGTTGGAGAAGGGCTTCTGGATGAAATGCACGCCGGCATCCAATACACCATGGTGGGCGATCACGTTGGCGGTGTAACCCGACATGAACAGGACTTTCAGGTCCGGGTGCAGGGCCTGTAGCTTTCGGGCAAGGTCCCGACCGTTCATCTCGGGCATGACGACGTCCGTGATGAGGAGCTGGATTCCGCCTTTGTACGTTTCGGCAAGAGCCAGGGCCCGGAGGGGGCCGGATGCCTTCAGCACGCTGTAACCCGCCTCTTCGAGGATCCTTGCGGCCAATTCCAGGATGGGAGCCTCATCCTCGACGATCAACACCGTTTCCCCGCGCCCGGGGGGCGCATCTTCCTCATCGAAGGGGACGTCCAGCTCGGTCTCCCCTCGGTAACGCAACAGATATATCCTAAAGGCTGTGCCCTTGTCCGGCTCGCTGTACACGTTGATGAAGCCTTCGTTCTGCTTGACGATGCCATAGACTGTCGAGAGCCCCAGACCGGTCCCCTCTCCCACCCCTTTGGTGGTGAAAAACGGCTCGAACAGGTTGTCGAGCGTCTGCCGGTCCATCCCCCTGCCGTCGTCGCTCACGGCCAGCAGGACGAAGTCGCCCGGCATGAATCCCGGATGCTCGGCGCAGTAGGCCTCGTCGAACCGCACACGGCCCGTCTCGATGGTCACCTTGCCGACATCCCCTATGGCATCCCGGGCATTTACGAGGAGGTTCGCGAGGATCTGATCGAGTTGGGATGGATCCATACGGACATAGTGTCTGCCGGGGGCGGGCTGCCAGGACAGGTCGATGTCCTCCCCGATCAGCCGGCGCAGCATCTTGAGCATCCCCTCGACGGTGTCGTTCAAATCGATCACCCGCGGGCTGATGGTCTGACGCCGCGCAAAGGCCAGAAGCTGCCGGGTGATGTTCGCTGAGCGCCGCGCGGCTCGCAGGATCTCCTCGAGGTCGGCACGCAACGGGTCGCCAGGCGCGGTCTTCTCCATGCCAAGTTCAGCGAACCCGCTGATCACGCTCAGCATATTGTTGTAGTCATGCGCAACGCCGCCCGCCAGGCGCCCAATGGATTCCATCTTCTGGGCCTGCGTCAGTTGGGTGCGCAGCCTTTCCCGCTCCGCCTCGTGTTTCTTCCGCTCCGAGA
The DNA here is from genome assembly GCA_900498135.1 of uncultured Desulfatiglans sp. Taxonomy (NCBI): domain Bacteria; kingdom Pseudomonadati; phylum Thermodesulfobacteriota; class Desulfobacteria; order Desulfatiglandales; family Desulfatiglandaceae; genus Desulfatiglans; species uncultured Desulfatiglans sp. The sequence goes on along the minus strand of LR026961.1, from coordinate 3,340,951 downwards.
TGTCGCGCGCCACCCCCTGCAGGGCCATCGGCTTGCCGTCCTGGTCCATCACGAACTTCGACCGCATCTCGAGGGGGACGCCCTTCCCGTCTTTGTTCAGCATTTCAGTCTCGAAAAGAACCGGGGTCGCCTCGGGCAAACGCTGGAGGGCTTCCATCACCAGTCCCGACATCTGCTCGAACCGCTCCTGCGAGCAGTGGTCGCTCAAACGGCTGCCGATCCACTCGTCCGGCTCGAACCCCATCATTTTCTCTATCGCCGGATTGATGTAGGTGAAAACGAGGTCCATGTCCATCATCCAGATGCAGTCAGCCGTATTCTCGGCGAGCAGCCTGTACTTCGCCTCCCTTTCCAGCAGTTTCTGCTCGGCCATCACCCGCTCGGTGATGACCTCGGTATAGACGATGAGGCCCCCGATCGATCCGTCGGCTTCATACCACGGACGGCACTCCCAACGCGTCCAGTCGACCGAACCGTCGGCCCGGTGGTAAGGATCGCGGTCTGCGCGCAAGACCTCGCCCGCCAGGACCCGCTGGTGGACATCCCGCCACTTCTGCGGCAGATCCGGGAACACCTCGTAATGATGACGGCCGATTACATCGCGGTCCTTCACGTGATACTGGTCCAGGTAGCTCTGACTGACATAGAGATACCGCAAATTCCGGTCATGAACCGCAACGGCGCTGTTGGCATGGTCGATGATATAACGCAGAAGATCGCGGGAATGGATTAGCGCCTCTTCGGCCTGCTTTCGCTCGGTGACGTCGATCGACACCGCCATGATCTTCTTTTCGCCATTGATGAGGATGGGGCCGAGGTGGACATACTCCCAGAAGAGTTCTCCCGAAGCCTTGCCGCTCAGCCATTCGAACTGCTGAGGGCCTTCCCGGTCGGCCTTCCGAATCCAGGCCAACGCGTTATCGAAGGCATGAGGAGGCTCCAACCAGAATGCATTGTCCCTCAGTTCCTCCAGGGAAGAAAATCCATACGAAGCCCAGGCCCGGGCATTGGCGTCGAGAATCGCCCCGGTCTCTGGGTCATGAACGATGATCGAAACCGGAGAATTCATGAAAAGCGATTGGAACTGCGCACTCTTTTGCTCCATCCGCCGGCCTGAGCGGCGGAGCGCTCCGGCACCCGCCCAGAGGCCGATGAGCCCGAGGCCGCCTATGATGCCGTGGGCCATGAGGAGCGACCTTTGCTGCTCGGCACCCGCCAACTTGTAGGCCGCCAGCGGCGCAGAAATGCTGATGCCGCCGCGGATTTCCCCTACTTCATAGCCCTGGTGCCCATGGCACTTCAGGCAAGAGGTCTCGGTCACAAACGGCCTCATGTACCGGACATAGGGCTGCCCGTCGATGGTTTCGACCGACAACGCCTCTTTCTCACCACGGCCGAAAGACAAGAGCATCTCCGCCTCCCATGCATCCGGGGCGTTCTCCGGACGGAGCGGATCGAGGCTCGTGATGTGCCCGACCAATCCGTATTGTTCGAAGCCCAGTTCGTGAACCTGTCGAGTCATGTAGGCGGGGTTCATCAGGGTGAGACGCTTGCCGCCGGTGGTGGTCACATCCCTGTCCGTGATAAAGCTCAGGTACGGGTTCGGAGGCGTCCTGTCCGTAGGGGGGACATATACACCCCCGTGCATTGCAGCCCATCTCCGATAAACGGCATCCTTGTTGAAGGAACTCACGACCTCCGACTGGGCGAGGCGCATGAGAGAGCGGTTCATCTGGACCCAGTTGAAGGCGAGGGACGCTCCGAGGGCGAACACCCAGCAGATGCCGAGGGCCCAGATGACACGGGTCGCCGTCTTCTTCGAATTGGAAGGAACAGCATCGGTGTGTTGCATACCGTTTGCCTTTATTGCCGGTGTGGCGCCGAAAGGGCCTGAAAACGCCCGAGGTCCATTGGTTTGGTTTCTCGTCTACGTCCTTGGCGACCCGCTCTGTTCCCTTTGCACCTAAAAGTCGAAGATTCGATAAAAGTCGGAGATTCGATTCTTTTTTTCCTTTTTATCTCAGTAGGCGGAAGATATCAACCTCCAAGGCATGGGAATGTGTTGCGAGAGGGCGCGCTGCACCCGGGCTTTTTGGGGGTCCAGCACGATGGATCCCGTAGTGTTTTGATATGATCTGTCATAAACGGATAGTTTTGTAGTGTACACTATTTTCCCGACAGCACAACGTGGCGGTTACCTGTTTGAATGTTCAAGCAAGAGAGCATAATTTGAAATTTTTTCTTGATCAGGCCTTCGATATCTGCTAATAGAAAGTGAAACTCACTTCATAATTTCATTCAACGCAGAAAAAGCCAACCCCCTTTCAACATGGGGACGGAAAGCTACGGATCTCTATGAGACAGCCGAGTTGCCTGCGCAGGGGGGTGGTTTGGCTATTTTCGCCTGCCTAACTCCTTCTGAAATATTTAGATAAAAACTGTTGGCCTGAGGAATCAGTTCGATCATCCTTGGAGGAGTGCATTGTCCGTGTCAGGGGAAGGGGTGTAGGCCTCTGACGCTGCCTGTTGAACGAAGCTTTAGCGCTATTCAGTAAAAGCCGAACCTGCCGCAAGGCCGGGGCGGAAAGTTACGGGTCTTTCAAGACCGCCGGACTGCCTGAATGCATCATTCAGGCAGTCTTTTTTTGGGGGGGGCAGCGTTCTCGTGCAATTTTGCTGAAAATTCAAGTACAAACATGGACCTCAGATGATAAGGCTGACTCAGTCAACGTTTTTTCGGCGATAAATCCAAATTTCCACTGAGCAGCCATGCGTTTTTTCGGTGTCGGATGGATGGGAGATTGGTGTCATTTTGGTGTCCTGAAGCGAGGAGGAAGGTCATGAAAAAATGGTTTGCCGCGCATTTTGCGTCAAGGATGTGGAGGGCGATTTTCGCGACGGCTTTTCTGTCGTGGTGTTTTGCTGTGAATGCCTCCGCTTGGGCCGCCAACCCGGCGCCGGTGCAACTCTTTTACGTCCCCATACCGGAGGACCAGTTGCTGACGGCTCTCCAATCTCTTCAATCCACTGGGGACGAACCGGAGAACCCGGTTCAAACCTACGTCTCCATCGCCGCGATTGCCGACAACACACTGATTTATTATGACCAGTGGGAGAACGGCTACGATCTGGACATCGCCAATCCCACCAGCATTTACAGCGCCGGAAACTTGGGCGGCACCCAGATCTGGGGGGACAACGATCCATCGAATGGGATCCCCCCCGGCTTCTCGGATGATATCATCGATGCCGGCGACGTCATTCTTCTGAACAACGCGATCGACACGACTAATCTCACTCTGATCGACTTCGACGGACGTGACAAGATTGCAGCGACCAAGACGATCGCCGTCAGCCGCGCCGGCTGGGCATCGCAAAGTCGAACCCTGCTCGCCGGAGCCAATGAGGTGTTTGACACGAGCAGTTGGGGCACGGAGTACCGGGTGCCTGTGGGAGAAGACATCCCCACCAATCAGATGTACGACATGTTCCAGTACACGGGCATGGTCATTATGGCCGGCCCCGGGGGCGCCACTGTCCAACTGGATATCGACGACGATGGGAGCTTTGAAGCCACTGTGCCACTCGCTGAAGGGCAGGGCCACCTCATCGACGGCGGCATCAACGTGGGAGGCAGGGTCGTATCGAACCGCCCGGTGCAAATCGATCTGATTACAGGTGACATAAACGGCAGCTACGAAGCCCGATTCTTTCGACTTCTCCCTGTCTCCTTGTGGTCCAGCAGTTCCTACACGCCGGTTTCAACACCCTTGAGCACCTCCTCAGGGTTCAGTCGTTACAATGGCACGGGCACAACCGTTTGGCTCTACAATCCTCACACGCTCGACATCACCGTCCGGTACCAGCGGCGATCCGGGGGCAGCCTGACTACCAGCGACCTCACTGTTCCTGCAGGCGGATATCTCAAGCAGATCATCCCCAACGGCACCGGCGCCCATTTTTATAACGATTCGGGCGAAGTATTCTACGCCCTGACAACGATCGATTCCACCGATTCCGACAACGGAGACGACTGGAACGACTCCGGCAACCGGGTATGGGATTGGGGGTTCACGCTCGTGCCGAAGGATTCCCTCACCCCGCAGGTACTGATCGGCCTGGGTATCGGCCGGGACCCCACATCAAGCCAGGCTCCAACTGAAAACGGCAGCCCGATCTGGGTGACGCCGATCGGGAACGGGAACACACCCGTCACCATCTACATCGACTTCGACGCGGACCCTACGACGGGGCCGAACACCGACCCGAACGGCAATCGATATGATACTTCCATCAGCCTCAGGGAACTTCAAACAGCCAAAATATACGATACCGCCGACCGCGACCAGACCCGGACCCTCGTCTACACCTTCGAGCCAGGGGTCAAGCTGGCGGCCGCCTGGGGTGAGGATCCGCTTGAGGCAAGCGCCAGCCAGCCGGGCCTGGACATGGGCACCGGGATACCGCCTCTGCCGCTCTTCGATGTCAGCAAGAGCGCTGCACTGGAAACCGACAACGACCAGGACGGTTTCATCAGCCCCGGCGATGTCCTGAAATACACCATCCTCATCACGAACATCAGCCGTGCGCCTGTACCGGATATCCTGCTGATCGACAATCTGCCGCAGGACACGACGTATGTCGTCGGAAGCACCTTTTTCAAGAACGCCTCGGGAGATACGAATCAAATTTCCGATGACGGAGTCGGAACGGCCTTTCCGCTGGATGATGGCGGGCGGATTCTCGACGATGTCACGGCCCTTCGCGTCGGGGGGGCCTATGAAATCACCTTCGAGGTGACGATTGACAGCTTCGAGGATCTGAGCTCCGAAACCTCGGAAATCATCAACACCGGCCTGGCCAGCGCCGTCGGCACCAAGGTCAGATTCGAGGCGAGGACCCCCCTGTTCGGGCGCCTCGGAAACTTCGTATGGAGCGACACGAACGGCAACGGACTGCAGGACGTCGGCGAAGCAGGCCTGAACGACCTCACCGTCCGACTGCTCGATGCGGGGGGGAACCCCATCGCCACGGCCCTCACCGCCGATGACGGAGGTGGAGACCCCGGCTACTATGAATTCAAGGGCCTCTTGACGGGCAACTACATCGTGGAATTTACGGCTACGAACGGATGCTTCTTCACCACCAAGAACGCCGATGAGTCAGGCATCGACAGCCCTGTCAACTCGGATGCCAATTCTTCGAACGGCCGGACCGATCTATTTTTCCTCAAACCCGGAGAGAACAACCCCAACATCGATGCCGGGATCATCTGCCCCGCCCCCGGTTTAACGCTGGACAAGACCACCACCACCACGGTCGCCTATGACGGGGCAGGCGATATCATCTCTTACCAATACAAGCTCACCAACAGCGGGAATGTCCCGCTCCAGCCTCCTTATGCCGTCTCGGACAACAAGGTCACCGTCACTTGTCCACAGATCCCCGATCCACTCGTTCCCGGCGCGTTTCTCACCTGCACGGCTCAATACGCCGTCTCGCAGGCCGACCTCGACATCGGGTCCGTAACCAATACAGCCACCGCGAGCGCTACTTACAACGACAGCACCGTCACCTCCAACCAAGACCAGGTGACCGTACCCGGTATAAGGACCCCGGGCATCGAACTGCAGAAGGCTGGAACCCTCCAGGACAACGACGGCACCCCGGGCGTGAGCGCCGGTGACACCATCTCCTACACCTTCTCCGTCAAAAACACCGGCAA
>LR026961.1:3201023-3332877 GCA_900498135.1 uncultured Desulfatiglans sp. | reverse complement strand
CGGCACCTTCACCAACATCGCCACGGCTACGGGCACCCCGCCAAGCGGTGGAAACGTCACCGACACCGATGACGACACCCAGACCCTGACCCAGACCCCGGCCATCGAACTGCAGAAGTTGGGTGATTACATCGACAACAATCCGATCGGCGTGTACAACCCGGGCGACGAAATTTCTTATGCCTTCAGGGTGAAGAACACCGGGAATGTGACACTGACCAACATCACCATCAGCGATGCCATCCCCGAAGTGACCGTCAACGGCGGCCCGATCAATTCCCTGGCTCCGGGTGAAACCGACACCATGACTTTTACGGGATCCTACACCCTGACTCAGAATGACATCGACGCCGGGGAATTCAAAAACACCGCAACGGCATTTGGCACGCCGCCAAGCGGCCCCAACGTCAGCGACGATGACGATGACACGCAACCCATGACGACCGGCGCGGCGCTCGATCTCGTCAAGAGCGCCGACCCCATGGAATATGGAGCTATTGACCAAGTAATCACCTATACCTTCGAAGTGACCAACATCGGCAACGTCACCATCAAGGGACCCATCACCATCAACGACGACAAGGCCACCGACGAGTCCTGCCCCGCCGGCGACCTGCCTCCGGGCGGCTCCATCACCTGCTTGGCGACCTACACCATCACCCAGAATGATCTCGATTTCGGGTCCGTCACCAACACAGCGACCGCCTCAGGTCAGTACGACGAGCAAACCATCATCTCCAACGAGGACACGGTGACCATCGTCGCCGCGATAGGAGTGTGCTGCCTGCCTGACGGACAGTGCGTCATTCTCACCGAACAGGAGTGCACTCAACAGGACGGGATTTTTGACGGCACGCTTCAATCGTGCGATGGCGTAGACTGTTTCATTGCGCAGGGGCTGGGGGCCTGCTGCCTGCCTGACGGGACTTGTGTCGACAGACTCCACGAGGCCGAGTGCATCGATCAGGGTGGGCAATTCATGGGCGTTGGCGTCGTGTGCACACAGGGGCTCTGCCCCCGGCCCGCCTTGCCCGTGCCGACGATTTCACCTTGGGGACTCATGCTGCTGTCCATGCTGACGGGAGGACTCGGGGTTCTGGCCCTGCGCCGCAAATCGAAAAAGAGCTGAAGCATTTCCTGCTGAATGTCGTTCAAGAGCCGATGAGGCCTTCGGGTCTCATCGGCTCTTTCCCCGCCCGCCCCGGCGGCTGCATGAATGATGCACCGGGACCAAACCCTCTGTGTGCAGCGTCCTGCCTGACGCAAATGTCCTTTCATACAAAAAAGACAACGACTGCTGCTGCTCTTCGAGCAGCAGTTCCCTCCACATTTAAACCGTTTGAACCCTGAAAAAAGAGTCGTTCCCATTCAAGGCTTTTCTAAAGAAATCAAGTGTGAATGTTTTACGACAAACAATGCATGCTCGATTCATTCTATATTTTCCTTGACTTAAAAAAATTATTTTTATATCAGTGCAGCAGCTGAGTAAAATTATCAGCTCCCGATCAATATGAAGCCGATGCAACTTTTGAGAAGGAGACAGCGATTGCCAGCCTGAATCATAAATCAGGCAATAGAATCATTAGCCATAACTCCCAACAGGAGGACATCCCGATGCGTTTGAATCCCATTGCTGCCATTCTTGCCCTGATCTGCGCGCTACTGCTTTTGCCCCTCCATCAACACCACGCATATTCGGATGACCCAGATACGCAATACTCCCCCGTCGATCCACCTGAAGGATTCGAACAGAGTACTATCAGATCGATCCACAAGGTGTCCGACAACGAGTTTTATGTTCTTTTCTCCAATACCCCTCCTTCCCCGCCGCTTGAGCAGACTGCCTCAAAAAATATTCAAAATCCGGACATCGTGTACCACTACCTGAATGGAGTCTGGTCTCAAGTCTCTTTCGATTCTATTTATGCGCCTATCAGCCGCATCGGCGGAAGCGGTTCGACCGTATTCACGGTGGGGATGTTTGGCCAGATCCATAAAATTACGGGTGACAATGCGGCGACATGGAAGGATTTAATGGGTCCCCCCGACAGTTCCGTGAACCTCTACGGTTTGTACACAGAGGGAGCATCGGTGATCGCCGTCGGTGAAAGTCCGCCAAGCACGAATTCCACCCAGGCCAAAGCTGCCGTATTTCTCGGCTCCACTACGTCACCGAGCGGCTGGAGTCAGACATACACCTGTGATTCATACCAGCAGTCATGCTTGTGCGACGTCGACGGCGACGGCAGCGGAAATATCGTCGCAGTGGGCTCAAAAAACGGCATTTATGCGCTCGGCATTTTTTCGACAAATGGGGGAAGCACTTGGGCTCCAATCGATTTTTCTGCCTTTACCAACTTGCCACCGCTTAAGACTATAAGCTATTATCCAAGCGCGAATGTCTTCTTTTTAGGAGGTGAGAATTTTATTCTCTGGTACAGCCCTGGCAATACGCCGACGTCAAACAACAGCACCCTTGTCCCATTAAACTTCTATCTTTCAGAAATCTACCAAGAGACGGCTGTGGGCTTTCAAGGCATGATGGCAGCCGGCCAGATATGCACGTTCATTCCCGGCACGTCAGGCCGCGCTGAGAACACGCCAACAGGAGCTCAATCGTTCGGAGGCGAATGGATATCCGACCCCGATGCCCCGTCAGGATTGTCCGTTCTGACGGCAATCGATGGCGGGAGCGACGTCATTATTGCCGGTGAAGAAGGCACCATTCTCCGCCGGGCCGGTGACAAACCCTCTCCTGTCCCTGCCGCCCTCCCTGTTCCGACCCTGTCGCACATCGGAATGGGCATCCTCCTGCTCGGCATGATCACAGCGGTCATCATCATGCTCAGAAAGCGGAGCAGCCGGAGCCTGCCATGACCATGGGTTCCGCATTTCGCTTCAGCGCCATGCCGCCGGGAAAAGAGCAGAGGAAAAATTCCCGATCGAAAAGGGGAACGTCGAGCGCACGATGGTTGGCCTTGTTCGTGCTTTGCATGGTGTCTCTGGCTTGGATCGCCGCGGAATCGTCCGCTGAAGTACTTGAGCGCGGGAAGGCTGAAAAGGTAGGCCTCTCCATTGTTTACCCGAAGGATAAGACACTCTTTCCAGCAAATATCATTTCCCCGAAGATTCGCTGGAGTGACGGCAGCGGGGCGGTCGAGTGGCAGGTTGCGATTCTTGGCGCTCCGGGCGAGCCGTTCCTGGAGTCCGTCGTCGACCAGCCGCAATGGCAGTTGACCGACGAACAATGGCATATGATCAGCCAGAATCATCTCGACAAGCCTTTGACCCTTTCCGTAGAGGGCATCCCGCCGTCCGGGGAAACCCTGAACAGCGCCAAATGCACCATTGAATTCACGATCTCCAGCCTCCCGGTTTCGGCTCCCATATTCTATCGGGCGGTTCCCCTGCCGGCCCGTTTCGCACGCAGCAACCTGCCGTCGATCGAGTGGCGGCTGGGTTCGATCGGGATCGCTGCGCCGCGCACGGTCCTCACCGGCATGACGGACTGCGGCAACTGCCACAGTTTCTCAAGGGATGGAACCACTCTGGGCATGGATGTCGACTTCGGCAGCGACAAAGGGGCGTATGTCATCGCAGAGATCGGCGCCCAGGTGCTTTTCGAAAAGAACAACGTCATGACCTGGAGCAGCTTCAACAAAGAATCGAAAACGCCCACCTATGGACTGCTCTCCACGGTTTCACCGAGCGGAAGGCATGCCGTGAGCACGGTCAACGACTTTGCTGTGTTCAGGTATATCGATGATTTGGATTATTGCCAGCTTTTCTTCCCGGTGCGCGGTATTCTTGTGGCTTATCGTAGAGGAGAGAAAACCTTTCGTCCGATTCGCGGAGCTGATGATCCGCAGTTCGTCCAGACAAACCCGGCTTTCACCCCAGATGGGCAATGGATCGTTTTCGCCCGTGCGCGTGCGCTTCCGGACCCCGAACTGCGGTCGACGATGAACGGCTTCATCCAGGGCGATTCCACCTACCAGTATGATCTGTACCGCGTCCCCTTCGAAGGCGGGCCGGACACAGTCGCCGAACCCTTACCGGGAGGATCTCACAACGGGATGAGCAATTTTTTCCCCAAGGTTTCCCCGGACGGAAAATGGATCGTGTTCTGCAAGGCGAAGCGCTTCATGCTGAACCAACTGGACAGTGAGCTCTACATCATTCCAGCGGAGGGGGGCGAAGCCAGACGCCTCGAGTGCAACTTCCCTGGGCGAATGAACTCGTGGCACAGCTGGTCTCCAGACAGCCGCTGGCTGGTGTTCTCTTCCAAGGCGAACGGGCCATACACGCAGCTGTGGCTGACCCATATCGACGAGCACGGCGAAGATACGCCGCCCGTCCTGCTGGACCACCTCACGGGCGAAAAGCAGGCCGCCAATATTCCCGAGTTCGTGGACATCGACTTCCAGAACATGATGCAGCGTATCATCAACCAAGCAACCCATTAGATCCCATCCGAAAATGAGGGTTTTCTGCGCACCCTTCGGGTGCTCAGCTCCACCGCTTCCCTGCGGGCCCTGTGTTTGCCGTCGATCATGCCGCAATCCTTCCAGCTTTGTGCACGCCACTCCCGACTGACCGTTTGAGCAACGTAAACACAGTTTGATGCTCCTGACGGAAATCAAGCGTTTGTGCGGAGAAGACCTGCCGGTCACCGCACAAGCAGAGGGGCAAATTCACACCAAGATGGGCCAATGAGGGCATTTCCGGATGGAAGCGAATGAGGCGCCCCCGGCCGCATTTATCGCGGCTGCGGCCAGCAGAGGGGCCGAGCGGGAGGAAAACGCCGCCGAACCATCCGTTCGGAAAGGGTTTTCACACTGGCGGATTTACACGAAAAGGCAGGAAATATCCCCAAACATCAGTCGACGGCAGAAATGTCGAATTTCCGGAGCTTGCGATAGAGCGTCGCCTCGCCGATCTGCAGCAGTTTGGCCGCCTTTCGGCGGTTGTACATGGTCTTTTCGAGGGCATTCTCGATCGCCGCCCTTTCATAGTCGCTGTAGGTATCCCCCATGACCTGCTCACGGGGATTCCCGTCGTTCGCATCCGATCCTGCGCCGGTCAAATCCAGATCTACCGGTCGGATCTCCGCATGCCTGCCGAGGGCAACGGCGCGCCGGACGACATTTTCCAACTCCCGTACATTACCGCGCCACTCCTCCCGTGCGAGGAGCTCGAGGGCATCCTTCGAAATGGACTTGACAGGGGAGCGGGCTGTCTTGAAGCGTTCCAGGAAGTAATCCGCCAGCAGCGGGATGTCGTCACGCCGCTCCCGAAGGGGCGGAACATGGATATTCACAACATTCAGGCGGTAGAGCAGGTCATCGCGGAAACGGCCGAGGGCCGCCTCTTCGTTCAAGTCCCGGTTCGTCGCGGCGATGATCCTGACATCCACTTGATGACTGTGGCTGCTTCCTATCGGACGAACCTGCCGCTCCTGGATCGTGCGCAGGAGCTTCGCCTGCAGATTCAAGGCGAGTTCACCGATCTCGTCCATGAAGAGCGTCCCTCCTTCGGCGGATCGAATCAGCCCTTCGGAGCTCTTGTGGGCGCCCGTGAAGGCCCCTTTGACGTGGCCGAAGAGTTCGCTTTCGATGACGGTCTGCCCGATGGCTGCGCAATCGACGGGGACGAAGACCTCGCCCGCCCGTTGGCTGTGATGATGAATCGCTTTCGCCACGAGTTCCTTGCCCATGCCGGTCTCGCCCTCGATGAGCACAGTGGCGTCGGTCGGACCTGCGCGGGCGATGAGGTCTTTCAACCTCAGCATGGGAACGGACCGGCCCACCAGGGGAGCGAAATCGAAGCGGGGAGAGGCCTCTGATTCCAGACTGCGGCGCTCCTCTTCGGTGGCTGCACACTTGGCGATGTTCGCTACACGCTCGAGCAACTGGTTGGGAGTGAAGGGCTTCTGGACAAAATCGACAGCGCCGGCCTGCATCGCCTCTACAGCCTCCTTGACGCCGCCTATCCCGGTCAGAATGATGACAGCGGTCTCCGGATGCAGCATCCGGATCTTCTTGAGAAGCGTGAGCCCGTCCATGTCCGGCAGGCCCAAATCGACAAGCGCGGCGTCGAAGCTATGGGAAGCCAGCATCCTCAAGGCCTTCCGCCCCGTTTCGCAGGTCATTACCTCGTAAGGTTGAGAGCCGAAAATCTCCTTCAGGAGCATCAGCACAACCCGGTCGTCATCGACGACCAGCAGGGAAAATCTGGAGGATTTCTCGCTGGTTGAACTGTCCATATCACCTGCCCCCAAACAGAGGTTCGCTCCAAAGACCCTGAGGACCCACCCGGAGTCCGAAAACGAACGGGCAGGCGCAGGACACTGCCGGACCCTTCCCCTGACGCAGGAGGGACACCGAGCCCCGGAACGAGCAGCATTCTGAATTGTGTCGGATATCGGTACGTGGATGCACAGCGGCTCTTGGCGCCATCAGCATCGGGATCACCCCTGCCGGGGGAGATAACCTGCCAAAAGCTGCTGTTCAATATTTGAACTTCTTATAGTACAAAACGTTGATTTTGTCAAGAGGGTTTGGAAGGGTTCGCTTGAAACGAGCTGCATCCGGCATCCGAGCGGAGCCGTATCTCCGCGCATACAGAAGGAGGGTATCATCCTCCCCGTCCTTCGATTTGAAACAAATCATGACGAACCGGCCGTTCCCAAGCCAGTGCCGGCTATCGGCTGGTATGGGTCCGGGATTCTCGTGATTCTGCTGAGCGCGGCTGCCGTACTTTTCATGAGACGCAGAAGACTTCATCGGTAACGGAGCGCGTTCAGGCCCTATTTTAGGAGGGCTTTGCAGGTCGGACAGAAGGAGAGCGGCAGGCGGTCGAGGGCTTCGAGGTCCATCGAGAAGTGCATCAGGCACTGGTCGTCGAAGCAGTGAACGAGGTCGAAGAGGTGCGCGGCCTCGTGGAGGGCGACCTTGAGGAGCCGGTCGAGGATCTGCGGACCGGGCGGCCTTTCCGGATGGAGGTCCTGGCCCAGCCGGTAGAGTGAAACGAGGGCGCAGGGGCCGCCTTCCCGCGCCTCCCCGAAGACGTGGGTGAAGACCGGGACGAACAAGTCCACGTTCAGGACGGCGACGATCTTGGTGCAGCCCGGCAAAGGCATGCCCTCGAGGGTCCTGAGGATCGTGGCCGCGTTGTACTGCATGCGGTTGCGGTCGAAGGCATAGCGCGGTTCGGCCAGGGGCGCCAGGACGCCCGCCTCGAGGCCGAGGACGCTCCTCACATGCGCAGCGACGGCGCTGCACGCCGTCTCCGGCACCTTCCCGATCGGCAGCACTCCAATCGATCCGTTCACGGCATCCGTTTCAGTCCCTGGGGTTCGATCATCCCGTCCGCCGTTCCCGCCGCCGTAAGCTTGTCGAGATCATCACGATGAAAAGAAAGCACAGGGATGCTCAAAAGGAACCTGGCGGGGCGGGCCCTCCCGTCACTCGGGGCGCTTCGGGCCGCGGCGCTTGATCATCCTGTGCACACTTCCCACGGCGGCACCCCGTTTTCATCGACATTTTCAAGAAAAAGCCGAAACACGATCAAACGGCAACAGGGGGGATGGACACTCTGTCACTCGGGGCGTTTCAGGCCGTAGCGCTTGATCATCTTGTGCAGGGTGACGCGGTTGATGCCAAGGGCCTCCGCGGCGTGGGAGACGTTCCAGTCCTCCTCTTGGAGGATCTCCTCGACATGCCGCTTTTCCATCTCGCGGAGGTCCCGGGGCCGGTCCGGGCGGGAGCGGGCGCCGCCGAGGAAGGCGAAATCCTGCGCGTCCAGGGTGCGCGATTTCGAGAGCACGACGGCCCGCTCGATGGCGTTTTCAAGCTCGCGGACGTTGCCGGGCCAGGGGTACTGCTTCAGGCACTCGAGGGCCTCGGCCGTCACATGGTCCACCTGCTTAGTGGTCTCGTGGCTGTACTTTCGCAGGAAGTGGCGGACGAGAAGCGGAATGTCGTCCTTGCGCTTGCGGAGGGGCGGGATCTCGAGGCGGATCACGTTGATGCGGTAGAAGAAGTCCTCGCGGAAGCGGCCTTCGGCGACCTCTCGCTCGAGGTTGCGGAGGGTCGACGAGATCAGCCGGAAGTCGACGTCGATCGGGTGCCGCTCCCCGATCCGGAGGATCTTCTTCTCCTCGAGGACCCGCAGGAGGTCCACCTGCATCTTGGGGCTGATCTCGCCGATCTCGTCGAGGAAGAGGGTCCCGCCCGAGATGACTTCGAGAAAGCCCTTGCGGTTCTTGTCCGCGCCGGTGAAGGCGCCCTTCTGATGTCCGAAGAGTTCGCTCTCGAGGAGGCTTTCCGGCATCGCCCCGCAGTTGATGGCGATGAAAGGGCTGTTGGCCCGTTGGCTCTTGGCGTGGATGGCCTTGGCAACCAGCTCCTTGCCCGTGCCGGTCTCGCCCGTGATGAGGACCGAGGAATCGCTCTGCGCCACCTCGGGGATGAGGTCGAAGATCGCCTGCATCGCCTCGGACTGGCCGATGATGTTGTCGAACCGGGTCTTCTCGGCCAGGAGCCCCTTGACGTAGCGGTACTTCCCGAGGAGTTCCCGCTGGCCGGCGATCTTCTCGAGGACGAGCGTCATCTGATCGGGGCGGAAGGGCTTGAGGAGGTAGTCGCTCGCCCCCATCTTCATGGCGTCCACCGCCGAGGCGATCGAACCGTAGGCGGTGATGATTACGACCGAGGTGTCCGGGTACTCCTGCTTGACCCGCTCGAGCAGTTCGAGGCCGCTCATCTTGGGCATCTTGATGTCGACGAAGAGGACGTCGAAGGGGACCTTCTCGAGCTTTTCGAGGGCCTCGAAGCCGGAGGAGGCCGTCTCGACCACGTGGCTGAACTTCTTGAACCACTGGTAGAGGGACTCCCGGACGATCTGCTCGTCGTCGACCACCATGATCTTCAGCTTTTCCTGCATCTCACGCCCCCTCTTCCAGGTTCAGGACGGGAAAGCTCAATGTGACCCGGGTCCCGCGGCCCTCCTCACTCTCCACCCCGATCCGCCCGTCATGCCCCTTGACGACGCCGAAGACGATCGACAGCCCGAGGCCGGTCCCCTTCCCCTCCGGCTTGGTGGTAAAAAACGGGTCGAAGATACTGGCGATTTGATCCTCGGAGATACCTTGTCCCGTGTCTCTTATGTCAATTCTGACACAGGCAAGAATTAGTCCGTCTGATTTGAAATTATCCCTTGCCGCATTGTTTTGTCGTAAAAAACGGGTCGAAGATACTGGCGATTTGATCCTCGGAGATACCTTGTCCCGTGTCTCTTATGTCAATTCTGACACAGGCAAGAATTAGTCCGTCTGATTTGAAATTATCCCTTGCCGCATTGTTTTGTCGTAAAAAACGGGTCGAAGATCTTGGAGAGGGCCTCTTTCGCGATGCCGCAGCCGGTGTCCTCCACGCTCACCTCGGCCCAGTCGCGGCCCTGCTCGGCGGCCGCCCGCGACCGGATGGCGATCGTCCCTCCTTCGGGGGTCGCCTCGATGGCGTTGAAGATCACGTTCAGAAAGCACTGCTGAAGCTGGTTCGGGTCGCCGCGGATGACGAGCGGCCGGTCGGACAGGGAGAGGTCGAGCGTCAGGTCCTGGAGCTGCATGTGGTGCCTCGTCAACGTGATGACGGACTCGAGGGTCTCGTTGATATCCACCTCCTTCCGCTCCATCGAGGACTCCCGGGCGAACGACAGGAGCCCGGATACGATCCGTCCGCAGCGCTCGAGTTCGCTGCACATGAGTTCGAGATACTGCTTGAACTGCTCCAGATCGGCCTGTTCGGGAAGGGCCTTCTCCTCGAGGATGGTACGCATCAGGTGACCGAAGGTGAGCATCCCCTGGATGGGGTTGTTGATCTCGTGGGCACAGCTCGCCGAGAGCTTGCCGAGGCTCAGGATCCGATCCTCCTGGACGAGCTTGCCGAGGTTCGTCTTCAACTCCTCGAGGCGCATCTCCCAGCGCGAGGGGAGTTCCTGGGTGATGTCGCGGCGGATCTCGATCACCCGGACGACCTTCCCCTCCTCGTCCTTGACCGGGTAGGTCTCGAGGGTGGCATAGGCGCGGCGCCCGTCCCCGCCGATCCGCTCGTGGATCACGTGCGCGCGCTCGCCGGTGCGCATCGTCTCGAGCATCGGGCAGGGCAGGTCTGGCTGCCACTCCGAGCAGGGCGAGTTGAAACCGTAGATCGTCTCGTAGCAGCGTTTGCCGACCGCCTCCTTCAAGGACCGGCCGACCGCCTGCAGATAGGCCTGGTTGGCGTCGAGGATCTTAAAATCCGGGTCGAGCAGGATGATGGCCTCGTGGGTCTGGTGGAAGAGGAGGTCGGCCATGCTCCTCTCGAGGAGCACCTGCCGGTCGGCGTCCTGGCAGAGGGTTTCGCCGGAGAGGAACCGCTCCTGCAGGAAGCGGAAAAGATCGCGGTCGATCACCCACACGCCCTGCGGACGCCGCCGCACAAGGTCCAAAAAGACCTGCGGGTCGCGCGTCAGGTCGAGGATCCCGTCGAGGTCCGGCGCAGCGAGGACGGAGGCGTAATCCTCCGCCGTCGGGATGCCCATCTCGGCGGCCAGGCGCATCCCCTCGCCCGAGGGATCCGGGTCGCAGACGGCGCGGACATCCACCTTCAGCCGGGAGATGGCCGGCTTCCGCACGGCTTCGAGAAAGGATCGGCAGGCCCGCCCACCGCCCACAACAGCGAGACGGAGGGCGGGTCCGGACTGTCGGGCGGATCGTGCGGCGGGCGCTTTCATAGGCAGGCGGGTCCCCGATTCAAAACGTTTTTTTGTCTATTCGCAGCAGCATAGACTATTTCGAGGCCGTGCACAAGCAGGGCCTCGAAGAAACGGGGGAGCACGTCTCGGGCGGAACCGGGGCTCGGGCAGGCTTGGCCGGCTCCGGTCGGCCCGGGGCGCGCACCCCCGGGGGAGGGCCGAGGGCGAGGCTCAGATCTGATCGATCATCGCCATGATCTGGGCGTCATCGAAACCCTTCAGACGGATGGCGCCGCTCCGGCAGGAGGAGACGCAGAGCCCGCAGCCCTTGCAGAGGGCCGGATTGACCTCCGCCGGGCCCTTTTCGGAGAAATGGGGCGCGTTGAACGGGCAGACCGTCACGCACACCCCGCACTGGCTGCACTTCGCCGTCGCCACCTCGGCAACGGTGCCGCTCACCGAGACCTTGGCCGCCGCGAGGTAGCCGGTCGCGCGCGATGCGGCCGCCAGGGCCTGCGAGATGCTCTCGTCGAGCGTTTTGGGATAGTGGGCCAGGCCGCAGAGGAAGACCCCCTCCGTCGAGAAGTCGACGGGCCGGAGCTTCGCGTGGGCCTCGATGAAGAAGCCGTCGCTGCTTGTCGGGATCTTGAAGAACTGCGCGAGGGCCGTGCCGTCCGGCGGGACGATCGCCGTCGCGAGGACGAGGAGATCCGAGCGCAGCCGCAGCGGGCGCTGCAGGACCGGGTCCGTCACCGTGATGTCGACCCCCTCGGGTGTGGCGCTTACCCGGGGCTTGTCGTCCGGCTCGTAGCGGATGAAGACTACGCCCGCCTCCCGCGCCTGGTGGTAGAGTTCCTCCCGCTCCCCGTAGGTCCGCAGGTCGCGGTACAGGACCGTGACGGTCATGCCGGGGTTCAACCGTTTCAGCTCGAGGGCGCTCACCATCGAGTGGGTGCAGCAGACGCGGCTGCAGTAGGGCCGCTCGGGCTCGCGCGAGCCGACGCACTGGATGAAAACCGCCGAGCCGAGCTTCGCGAGGGACGGGTCGCGGTCGAGGAAGCGCCGGTCGAGTTCGAGATGGGTCAGGATCCGCGCGTCCGTGCCGTAGGCGTATTCCTGCGGGCGGTGCTCGACCGCGCCGGTGGCGATGACCGCGACGCCGTGGCGGATCTCGGCCGGGCCGGCGCCGTTGCCGTCGATCCGCGAGACGAAGTTCCCGACGAAGCCGTCCACCCCGGTCAGCTCCGCCCCGAGGTGGAGATGGATGTGCGGGTGCCCTTCCACTTCCACGACCAGGCCCTTCAGGTAGGACTGGATGTCCTCCCCCTTCCAGGTGCGCGAGAGGCCGAGTGCCTGGCCGCCGAGGCGCGGTGAGCGTTCGACGAGGTGGACCTCGTAGCCCTGGTCCGCCATGTTCTTCGCAGCGACCATACCCGCCACCCCGCCCCCGACGACGAGGGCCGACGGTTCGACGCCGAGCTGCTCCTCGCGGAGGGATTCAAGGAGGCCGGCCTTCGCCACCGCCATGCGAACGAGGTCCTTGGCCTTCTCGGTCGCAGCGCGCGGATCGTTGCTGTGGACCCAGCTGTCCTGGTTCCGGATGTTGGCCATCTCGAAGAGGTATTTGTTGAGACCCGCGTTCTGGAGCGTCTCCTGGAAGAGCGGCTCGTGGGTCTTTGGCGTGCAGGCCGCCACCACCACGCGGTTGATCCCCTGCTCCCGGATCACCTCGGCCATCTTGACCTGGGTGTCCTGCGAGCAGGTGTAGAGGTTGTCCTCTGCGTAGACCACGTAGGGAAGCGTTTTGGCATATTCCCGGACGGAGGGGACATCCACCACGCCGCCGATGTTGATCCCGCACTGGCAGACGAAAACGCCGATGCGCGGAGGCTCGCCGACGACCGGGCGCTCGGCCGGAAGGACCTTCTCCTGCGTGCAGCTCCAGCGGGCGCCGCAGAGGGAGCTGCCGGCGGCCGCAGCGGCGGCCGAGGCCTCGGTGACGGACTGAGGGATGTCCTTGGGGCCCTGGAGCGCGCCGCAGACGTAGACGCCGGGAACGGATGTCGCCACGGGGGCGAAGCTCGTCGTGGCGGCGAAGCGGTTGGGGCCGAGGTCGACGCCGAGGCGTTCGGCGAGTTGCACGGCCGCTTCGGGGACCTGGAACCCGGTCGAGAGGACCACCAGGTCGAAGACCTCGCTTTCGAGGTTTCCGGCATCGTCCGCATAGCGGATCACGAGGTCGCCGTTGCCTGCCGGTTCGACGCTGTGGATGCGGGAGCGTATGAAGCGGACGCCGTGCTCCTCGCGCGCGCGGTCGAAGTACTCCTCGAACTCCTTTCCATGTGTGCGCATGTCCATGTAGAAGATTGCCGTATCGAGCTTGCCGTGGGCGTGCTGCTTGGCGATGACCGCCTCCTTGATGGCGTACATGCAGCAGACCGAGGAGCAGTAAGGCTTCCCGCCGTTGTGGCTTCGGGACCCCACGCACTGGAGCCAGGCGATCTTGCGCGGCTCCTCGCGGTCGTAGGGGCGCATCAGGTGCCCGCTGAAGGGCCCGGAGGCGCTCAGGATGCGCTCGAACTCGAGGCTCGTGATGATGTTGGGGGACTCCCCGTAGCTGTAAGGCTTGAGGTCGGAGGGATCCATGACCTCGCTGCCCGTCGCGAGGACGACGGCGCCGACCGTGACCTCGTTGTGGCGCGGCTGATCGTCGTATTGGACGGCGTCGGCAAGGCAGACCTTCTGGCACATCCCGCAGCCGATGCAGAGCTCGCGGTCGATGATGTAGGCCAGCGGGACCGCCTGCGCGTACTGGATGTAGGTGGCCGTCCGGCGGCCGAGGCCGCAGTCGAACTCGTTTACGGCCGTCACGGGGCAGACGGCGGCGCACTGCCCGCAGCCCGTGCACTTCGCGGGGTCGATAAAACGCGGGTTGTTCTTCAGCGTGGCCCGGAAACGACCCGGTTCCCCTTCCAGGCTCTCGACTTCCGTATTCGTCACCAGATGGATATTCAGATGCCGGCCGACCTCGACCAGTTTGGGTGAGATGATTCACATCGCACAGTCGTTGGTCGGGAAGGTCTTGTCCAGCTGAGCCATCATCCCGCCGATGCTCGGCGCGCGATCGACCAGATGGACGTAGTATCCGGCGTTCGCGAGATCCAGGGCCGCCTGCATACCGGCGATACCGGCGCCGACGACCATCACCGAACCTTCAACTCCGCCTTGATTCCCTGGAAGCATGGCAATCCTCACTTGTCTTGTGCTGCGGTTTATGCTGTCGCCGCGAACCTGGGGGGTCGTTTCGTCGCACCCCGCCGGATGGGCGGCGTGGGTCCTTTCCTTCATCCTGCGCTTCGGGCAGTCGCCACAAACCTGAGGTGTGTTTTCGTCACACCCTACCCGGTGAGCGGCGTGGGTCCTTTGCTTCACATCCTAGGTTTCATGCAGTCGCCGCGAAACTTGGGACTCGTTTCGTCACACCCCACCCGCTGAGCGGCGTGGGTCCCTTGCTGCTTCCTGCACTTTATGCAGTCGCCGCGAAACGGGGGGTCGTTCCGTCGTACCCCGCCAGGTGGGCGGCGTGGGTCCTTTCGAGATCGTTCAGCCTGACGGAGGCTGCGTGGATCGGCAGCCCGGTTTCGAAGGCAATATCGCGAAGGGTCATGGGGCCCTCGGCGAGCGCCACCAGGATGAGCGCCTTCTGGAACTCCTCCTCGATGGTCTGCCGGAGCATCCGTTCGTAGGCGGCCTCGTCGTAGTGCTCGCCGTAGACATTGCCCCGCTCCGTGATCTGGATCTCCATCCCCGTGAGCCAGCGCAGGCGCGGGGTCGAAAGCGCGCGGAGCGCCGCGTCGAGCGTGCCGGCTGCCGCCTCCGTGTCGAGGGGGCCGATGGCGCCGAGCGTCTCGGTGTACTCCCGGACGTACTGGGCGAAGAGCTGGCCCTCCGCCGCGCTCACCCAGCGGAGGCGGACCCGGTCCTTTCCGAGACCCGCCGTCTCGAGGAGGGTCTCGACCGTCTTCATCTCGCGCGCCGCGTAGACATTACCAGACTGGTAATGGCATTCCCCGATGTGTCAGCCGGAGACGAAGACGCCGTCGAAGCCGCTCCTGAGCCCCTTGATGACGTGGATGGGGTCCACCCGGCCGGAGCACATCACGCGGACGGTCCGGAGGGAAGACGGGTATTGGATCCGCGAGACCCCGGCGAGGTCCGCCCCGGCATAGGCGCACCAGTTGCAGAGAAACGCGAGAATTTTCGGTTCGAAGGTCTGTGGCATGGCTTCTCCTCCTGAAAGGTCAGGCATCCGTCCTGAGGAAGGTCTTGACGAGCCGGTCCCAGCCGAGATCGGGGAAGTGGCCGAAGAGGTCCTTCACCGGCTCGCCGCCGGTCGCGGCCAGTCGTTCGTATTCCGGGCCCAAGAGTTCGAGCAGTTTCTTCACTTCGCCGTCCAGCCAGCGGCGGCTTTCCTGCCCTTTGCGGACCCGCGTCGGGTCGATGTAGGGGGTCAACGGGTCGAGGACCAGGAGCCAGCCCTTGTCGTACGGGTCCTCCGCGACGAGTTCGGGGTGTTCGAGGGCCTCGCGGTTCACCATGAAGACCTTGCCGGTCGCCGGCCCCAGGAAGTCCGCGCGGTTCCCGTTGCGCCGGATCCGCCACGCACGCCGGTCCAGGCGGAGCGTGGATCCTTCGGGCGGCAGTTCGATCCGTTCGGCCGGGCCGAGGACCTTGCCGGCGAAGTCGTCGATCCCGACCCTCAGGCGTCCGCCCTTCTCGATGCGCATCCAGGTGTGGCCCACGTGGTAGTAGTAGTCGTCGGCGACCCGGTAGCCGGAGACGGCGTAGACGGGGCGGGCGGCGGCCTTCAGACGGCGCTTGGCCTCGAGGGCGCTGTCGCCCCCGGCCTCGACCGCGGCGATGATCTGGCGGTCGCGGAAATGGACCATGTCGATGGCCTTCTGGGGGCAGCCGGCCGCGCAGACGCCGCAGCCCTTGCAGAGGGCCGACAGATTCCGCGCCCGGTAGCCCTTGCCGGTGACCTTCTCGAGCTCGATGGCGCCGAAGGGGCAGGCCGAGGCACAGTAGCCGCAGCCGACGCACTTGTCACGGTTGACGGCGGAGACGAGCGGCTCGACCTCGACCTCCTGTTTGACCAGGAGGGTGGCGGCCCGAGAGGCGGCGGCGCGGGCCTGCGCGATGCTCTCTTCGATGGGCTTCGGGTAGTGGGCGACGCCGCAGGCGAAAAGTCCGTCGGAGGAAAATTCGACCGGGCGGAGCTTCGCGTGGGCCTCGAGGAAGAACCCGTCGTCATTCAGGGGGACCTTGTAGAGCTGCGAAAGACGGTCCTGCCCGGACGGGATGATGGCCGTGAAGAGGTTCAGGTAGTCGACCGTGAGCGACAGGGGCGCGCCGAGGACATGGTCGCGGACGCGGATCCGGAGCTTGTCGCCATCCACGGCGACCTCGGGCTTTGCGTCGAGGTCGTAGCGGATGAAGATAACTCCCGCCTCGCGGGCCTTCCGGTAGAGGGCCTCGCGCGCGCCGTAGGTCCGCATCTCACGGTAGAGGATGTAGACGTCGAGCTCGGGGCGCCGCTCCTTCAGTTCGATCGCCTGCTGGACGGAGGCCGTGCAGCAGACCTTGGAGCAGTAAGGCCGGTCGCCCTCGCGCGAGCCGACACACTGGATGAAGGCCACCGCTTGGGCCTCGGCCAAGGCGGCGGGCTCGGCGTCGAAGCGCGCCATCAGATCGTGCCAACAAGTGACCCGGTCGCTCTGCCCGTAGGCGTATTCATCGGGCCGGAGGTAATCCCCGCCGGTGGCGAACACGGCCGCGCCGTGCTGGATCTCGCGCGGGGGGCCGCCGGCGGCGGCCGCGACCGTCGTGACGAAGTTTCCGACGAAGCCCGAGGCGGACTGGATCTCCGAATCGAGGAGAACCTCGATCCGCGGGTGGGATTCGACGCGCTCGATCAGCCGGGCGGTGTAGGCGGGGATGTCCTCGTCCTTCCAGGTTCGGCCGAGGCGGAGGCCATACCCGCCAAGGCGGGAAGCCTTCTCGACAAGATGGACCGTGAAGCCCTGGTCGGCCAGATCGAGAGCGGCGTTCATGCCCGCCACGCCGCCCCCGACGACGAGCGCCGACTGCTGCATGGCGAGGCGGATCCGTTCGATCGGCTCGAGGAGTGCGACCTTCGAGACCGCCATCCGGACGAGGTCCCTCGCCTTGTCGGTCGCCGCTTCGGGCTCCTTCTGGTGCACCCAGGCGTCCTGATCGCGGATGTTGGCGAACTCGAAGAGGTAGGGGTTCAGACCGGCCTCCCGGATGGTTTCCCGGAAGAGCGGCTCGTGCGTCCGCGGGGTGCAGGCGGCCACTACGACCCGGTTGAGACGGTGCTCGGCGATCGTTTCGCGGATGATCTTCTGGGTGTCCTCGCTGCAGGTAAAGAGGTTTTCGCCCGCATAGACGACGTGCGGCAGGCCGGCGGCGTAGTCGCGGACCGCGGGGACGTCGACGACGCTGCCGATGTTGATCCCGCAGTGGCAGACGAAGACGCCGATCCGCGGGGCTTCGCCTGCGACGGGGGTCTCGGGCGGATAGGTCTTTTCGTGGATGAGGGTATTGCGCGAGGCGGCCAGGAGAGCGGCGGCTGCGGAGGCGGCGGCCGAGGCGCTGACGACGGACTGCGGGATGTCGGCCGGGCCGCCGAGTGCGCCGCACGCGAAGACCCCGGGCCGGCTCGTCTCCACAGGGCCAAGGCAACCGGTCTGGATGAAGCCGTCCGCGTCGAGGGCCACGCCGAGCCGCTCAGCCATGGCACGGGCCTCGGCGCTGATCTCGAGGCCGACCGAAAGGACGACGAGGTCGAAGCGCTCGCTCAGGCGGGCGCCGTTCTCATCGACATAGGTCAGGACGAGGTCATCGGAGCCGGGTCCGGCCGTTTCGACCGTGTGGATCCGGGAGCGGATGAAGCGCACGCCGGCCTCGCTGCGCGCCCGTTCGTAGTAGCGGTCGAAGTCCTTGCCGTGCGTGCGCATGTCCATGAAGAAGATCGCGGTGTCGAGGGCGCCGCCGGCATGCTCCTGGGCGATGACGGCCTCCTTCACGGCATACATGCAGCAGACACCCGAGCAGTAGGGGTGCGCTCCTTTGGTCGTCTCGCGGGAGCCGACGCACTGCAGCCAGGCGATCTTCTCCGGGGTCTTCCCGTCCGAGGGACGGGTGAGGTGCCCGCGGAAGGGCCCGGTGGCGCTCAGGATCCGTTCGAAGGCCATGCTGGTGATAACGTTCGGGAAGCGGCCGTAGCCGTAGTCCTTGTAGAGGACGGGGTCCAGGGCCTGTGAACCGGCCGCGAGGAGCATCGCGCCGACATCGACCCGGTGGGTCTTGGGCGTCTGCTCGAAGTCGATCGCCCCGGCGGGGCAGAACTTCTCGCAGGCGCGGCAGGTCCCCTTCTCGAAATAGATGCAGTGGTCCCTGTCGATCGCATACTTGAGGGGGACCGCCTGGGGGTATTGGACATAGATCGCCTTGCGTTTGGCGAGGCCCTCGTTGTAAGGGTCATCGACCTTGCGGGGGCACTTCTCGGCGCAGACGCCGCAGGCGATACACTTCTCGGTGTCGACGTAGCGGGGGGCTTCCTGGAGGACCGCCGTGAAATGTCCCGGTTCCCCTTCGAGCGCCTCGACTTCCGTCAGGGTATGCAACGCGATGTTCAGATGCCGGCCGACCTCGACCAGTTTGGGTGAGAGAATTCACATCGCGCAGTCGTTGGTCGGGAAGGTCTTGTCGAGGGCGCTCATGAGCCCCCCGATCGCAGGCCCCTTCTCGACCAGGTGAACGAAGTATCCGGAGTCTGCCAGGTCGAGGGAGGCCTGGATACCGGCGATCCCCCCGCCCACCACCATCACGGATCCTATAGAAACGGGATTTTCACTCATTGAAGGCTCCTTGCTTTTTTCAATTCAAGGCGTTCTGTGAAAGCCCCCGGCCGGTTGGCCTGCCGAGGCTTTCATTCATTTAAAGACCCACTCGGAGACTCTTGGTTTTCCTGGTTTTTTTACCCAACGCCTCGTGTAGCCACCTCCCCGGGAAGTCGGCCCTCGACGGAGCCGCTCTCCCGCCGCTCAGGCGCTGGTCGGGCAGCGAACGGAGGTCGTTCCCACACCCGGCTCAGGCTGCATACGGCTGACGACGTCTGCTTGGAAGAGGCACCCGCGTCCATCCGCGCGCCGCCTTTCCCCGCCGAGTCGCGGGCCGCGCACGCCGGGCACGGTGAAACACCAGCGGCAGGTGCCTCACCCGGCGTGCGGGTCCGGACCGGCGGTCCGCAGAAAGGTGCGCACCAGGGGATCCCAGCCGAGCTCGGGGAAATGGCCGTAGATGTCGGAAACGACCTCTCCGCCCGTGGCCGAGAGTTTTTCGTAGCCCGGACCCAGCATCGACACCAGTTCACGGGCGTCGTGCTCCATCCAGAGCGCGGCCTCCGCGCCCGAGTACAGGCTCTGGGCCTCGTGTTTCAGATCGTAGGGCTCCATCTGGAAGAGCCAGCCGTCGCCGTAGGGGTCGTCGGAGACGGTCGCTGGCGTTTCGACCACCTTCGGGTTCACCGCCAGGATCCGGCCCGTCAACGGGCAGAGGACCGGAGCGCGGTGCCCGCCGCGGGACAACACCCAGCCGGCGCGGGTCCGCTCGAGATCGGAGCCGGGGGCCGGAATCTCCACCCCGTCGATCGGCCCGAGGAGCTTGCCGACGAAGCCGTCCACGCCGACGCGCACGCAGCCGCCGTGGATGACGTGCACCCAGGTGTGGCCGAAGTGGTAGTAGTAGCCCTCGGCGACCGGGTAGCCGGTGACATTCCGGCAGGCCGGGCGCTCGATGGGGCGCGGCTCGCAGGACTTTTCGCCGGCGATGGCACGGTGCGTCGGACACTCGTGGCAGGCATAATTGGAAGCGCACAGCGGCGGGGCGTCCGTGCGGCCGATCAGGGCATAGATGCAGGGCCGGATGACCGGCTCGACAGCGGCGCCGATGGCGGTCAGAACGGCGTCCCCGGCCTGCGGCGGACCTTCGAGCATGGCCGCGCGCATGCTCCGGTCGAATTCGCAGTGGTAGCAGTCGTAGTCGTTGTCGCAGAGGTGCATGCCGATGATGCCGGCCTTCATCCAGACGCATTCGTGGTTGGGAAAGGGGAAGCCCAGCGGCCGTTCCTCCCCCTGGGCCGCGCCGGGCTGATGTTCGGCGCGGCGGGCGCCAATGGACTGCCGGAGCGGTTCGTAGCCTAGCGCGAGTTCGACCGGGCAGCTGTCGCAGTCATAGTCGCGCAGACACGTCTTGGGTGCTCCGCTCCATTGCTCGAGAAAATACACGCAGGGTTTTTGGCGCCCGAGATATCTTTTTCGTATGGCAGCCAACCAGCCGCCCCTTTGTGCACCTCGCTTGCGCGGGTTCTGGGCGTCCATGGCGACCCGCATGGCCTTGTCGAACGGACAGTTGAAGCAATCGTAGCCGCGGTCGCAGGCGCGGAAGTTGACCACCCCCGCCTTCATCCAGACGCATTGGTCCGCCAGCACCTTGAACCCTGGAAGATCTCCGCCTTCTCTGTGGTTTGTCATATTCTCGTTCATCGATCAGCCTCCTTCGGGAAGGTTTTCTTCCGGGCAGGAGCGTTTCTGACCACTGACAGCCCAACGCTTGGACGCTCCACTCCCGTCTTCGAGCCCCGTTTTCATAGGGTGCTCCACGTGCGCTATTGATCATGCAAGGATGGGGCCAAATGCGCGTGATAACGCTGAACATATTAATATTACTAGATTTATAATCAAGAGCGAGGCGAAACGGCCGCTGCAGAAAAGGAGCGAATGTAGCTTTTAACTACATCTGAAGCCATAGGGTGGGAGGAAAAAAGAGCTGAAGGCAAGAGGGACAGGCGTTCCAGCGGGGTGATTATTTCGGCTACAGCGGTTGTAGCCGTTTTTCTATGGGGGCATTCGAGCGGAATGGGGCGCCTCCGACGGGCTGCGCGCCGGGGCGGAAAGAGGACCGGGTTGGAGCGGATTCCCGCCCGGCGGGAATCCGCTGAAAAAGGAGTTACACATCAACGTGAAGCAGGCTCAAGATTCTTCCTTTTCCAATTCCTCCATACGCCTCGTGATCGCGTCCAGTTCGGCCTTGACCATGCGCGCCTGCTCCTTGAGCATGGCGACCTCATCCTGGCTGCTCATCGGGTAAGGGGCGCCGTAGGGAGGAGCGTAGCGTCCGTAAGGCGCCGGGCCATAGGCTCCACCGTAGACCCCTGCCCGGCCGAAGCCGCGGCCGTAGCCCCGGCCCCAGCCGGCGCCGCCACCCGCGCGATAGCCCCGGCCGCGGCCGTAGCCGTAACCTGCGCCATAGCCCGGAGCATAACCGTAGCCTGCCCCGGCCGGGTTGCAATAGCCGCGTCCACCGCCCGTCATGGGGCCTTCGCCCCAGGGCCCTGTTCCATCGAATCCTGGCATAATCCATGCCTCCTTTCTGAATCGTCGAACATCTCAGGTTCCAAATGAGTCTTCACAGAAATTTGTACAGCGCGCAGCCTGCGCTCACCATCACAGGCAGCGAAGACCACGGCGTCCGCCGAAGCCGCGGCCGCGTCCACGGCCGAAGCCGCGGGCAAAACCGAAAGCGCGGCCGAACCAGCCGCCCCGGGCAGCGGGGGCAAAGGCTGAGGAGACTCCGTAGCCATAGTTGCGGGCACCGTACTCG
The DNA here is from genome assembly GCA_900498135.1 of uncultured Desulfatiglans sp. NCBI lineage: Bacteria > Pseudomonadati > Thermodesulfobacteriota > Desulfobacteria > Desulfatiglandales > Desulfatiglandaceae > Desulfatiglans > uncultured Desulfatiglans sp. The sequence goes on along the minus strand of LR026961.1, from coordinate 3,311,394 downwards.
GCCGGCAAGCCACCGTAAGGCCTGTTTGCCAAACCAGAGGGGTTGCAGTATCCGCGACCCCACCCCGTCATAGGTCCCATTCCTGCGGGACCCGTTCCATCGAAAGCCGGCATGCCATCCACCTCCTTTCATGCTGCGTCCGAATGCGGGGAAATCCCTTGCAGAACAATTCCCCGTACGAAGATTTATGAGCTTACGCTCATAACATATACCCTGCAGTTTGTTTGTCAAGGATTTTTTTGGGCATGTGCCCATAATTTCATGACGGGGCCGAATGCCGCGGCTGCTTTACCGCTGCATCGCGGGTTATGCTACACCGTCGGATCGAAGCGCAGAAGGAGCTTCTACAAGTTCGATCCGAGGGAGGCTCTTAGCACTGTTCAGGCATGGCGCGAGCGGCTTGGCAGGCCGGATGGCGAACGGCCGGCACCGACGGAGCAGATTGTCAGGGGTTTTCAGGCGCCGCGGGATTTCGCCGGCGCAGCGCAGCGATTTTGCGCAACGGCGCGGCATCAAGGCGATGAGGCGGCATGGGCAGATTGCGAAAACCGTCGGCACGAGGCCCTTTGGGAGGTCTTCAGCAGGCAGGGCGCCGCCGCTCCGGACGCGACACAGCGGCGGCGAGCGCCTGTCGTTTATCTGAACTTGAAGCTGCAGGACCCGGCCTGCGGTCAATAACCTTTTATCGGATTATCGGAAATCCCTGTTGCAAGGCGCGGCCTGCAGTCAACAGGCACCAAGCCTGAGGCAAGCCTCGCCGAAGAGATCTAACCGATCTTTTTACCGGCGTCCGGTCCGGGAGAAACCGAAAAGATGTCTGTGATCTTGATCACCACCGCACCCTTGGATTTGAGCGGAAGGCCCAGTTTTTTGCCCTCTTCCTCTGTCCAGGCAGCGGTGTCGATGAAGATCGGCCCCTCGGTATGGATGGTGGCCGAACCTTTGAACTGGTAGCCGGCGAAGCCTTCCCAGACGGAGATGGCGCAGACCGGATTTTCCTTGATGTTGCTGAACGTCTTCGTCATGAAGACAGCCGAGGCGAGGATCGTCTCGTCATCCAGAAGCTTCATGAAATTGATGGGAACCACGTTGGGAACCCCCTTCTTGTCGGAGGTCGCCAACTGTTTGAGCCCCACGCGGTTGAACATCTCTTGCATTTCCTTCGTCATTTTTGCCATGGTCATTTCTCCTTTCTGTTGCATTTTTTCTGGTTTCAGATCCCGTTTCCGCATGGAGACAGCCGCGGCAAGGCTGCATGCCGTGGAATCGGCCGTGAAGCTTGCCCTGCAAACTGTGCAGGGCGGTGGAGGCCATCCCCCCCAATCCCCTCAAAAAGGGAAGTGCAAGGCCCTGCTCACGTGGTGCTGCGCCTTTTGGCAAGCGTTCGTTTGTCGGGCACCTGGTCCGATTCATCGACAATCTCGCTTCCGAGGATCTCTTCGAGGATATCTTCGAGGCTCACGACCCCGGATATCCCTCCGTATTCGTCCAATACGACGAACAGATGCTGCCGCAACTGGAGGAACTCCGTCAACACTTTATTCAAAGGTGCCGTTTCGACGACAAAATGCACCGGGTGCATCAGGTCCTCCAGGCGAGACTCCTTCCGGTCGGCGGCGAAGGCCATGAAAAGTTCCTTGGTGAGGACGATCCCCACGATATCTTCGGAACCATGGTCATAGACCGGAAAGCGGCTGTGCTCCCAGCGTTTCTCTTGACTGCAGACCTCTTCCACCGTCAGATGCGCGCCTAGCGAAAACACGACCGTGCGCGGCGTCATGACATGCCTCACCTGCTTTTCGTGCAGGGTCAGTATGCGCTCGATCGTCGCCTCCTGGTATCCTTTGATGCCTCCGCATTGGCGGCTCAGCCGGGCCAAGGTGCGGATCTCATCGGCGGTCACGATGTCGGCGATCTTCCCCTTCGACACCCAATGGGTCAGCAGGGAACTCACCCAGATGAACGGCGCCGTGACGACCACCATCGACCGGATGATGTACCCGCAAAAGGCACCGATCGACCTTCCGTACACGACGCCGATCGTCTTGGGGAGGATCTCCGAAAGGGTCAGGACGAGGATGGTGAAGACCGCGGAAAACCACCCCAGGTAAGCTTGGCCGAAGACGGCTGCGGCCGCGGAGCCCGCGAAGGCCGCGCCTGCGGTGTGCGCAATCGTGTTGACCGAAAGGATGGCCGCAATGGGCGCATCCGGTTCAGCGCGAAGATCCCGGAACACCCGCCAGTGGCGGCTGCCGGACTGGACCTTGGCCTCGATGAAGCGGCGGGGGACTGAAAGGAGGACCGCTTCGAAGACGGAGCAACCCCCTGAAACAATCAGCACGAACAGGACGATCAATACAAGCTCGAGCATGTGATTCCTCTTTGTTGTTCATCCAACCGCGCTCGAGGTCAACCCCGCGCCGCGATAAGACGGTGATTGCCGATGGTGTTCATAGAGTCAGGGGCAAGGTGGAACCTCGATCCCGCAAAGCAAAGAAAAGGCGCTCGGGGGTGATGGGCAGCGTGTCGAACTTGATCCCGGTCGCATGAAGAATCGCGTTTCGGACGGCAGGGGCGACGGAGACGATCGGAGGCTCCCCGAGAGCTTTGTTTCCGCAAGGTGCCGTGGGCTCGTCCGTTTGAAGGAAGAATGCGCCTGCAGGCGGGTAATCAGCGGCGGTCATGATCTTGTAATCCGCCAAATTCGGGTTCAAGGTGCGCCCGGTTTTCCGGTCGAACAACAACTGCTCCCACAGGGCGTAGCCCAGGCCCATCAGAACGCCTCCTTGAACCTGCCCTTCGGCCGCCACCGGGTTAATGATCCGTCCGGAGTCATGGACGTTGTAAAGCTCGATTATAGCCACCTTGCCGGTCTCCGTATCCACTTCGACCTCGACAAAGGTGCAGCCGAACGCGAGCGCATTGGTCTTTACGTTACAGCTCACATCAGCGGCGATGCGGGAGGCCGTGTCCGGATTGTAGTAGCTGTCGAGGGCGACGTCCGAGACGGGCACCAGCCGAGCGCCCGTGCGGCGTTCGACCACCCATCCGTCGGCGATGTCCATCGCGGAGGCGGCGGACCCGGTCATCGTCTGCGCACGCTCCAGAATCGCGGCCTTCACGGCCTCCGCCGCCTGTTTCACCGCCGTCCCCGAAATGTAGGTCTGGCGTGATGCGTAGGCCCCCGGATCGTAGGGCGACCTGTCCGTATCCTGCTCCCAGGGGATGTGCACCATGTCGATGGGGATGCCGAGGGCGTCGGCGGCAATCTGGGAAAGCGCCGTATCGCTCCCCTGTCCGATCTCGGCAGCGCCGACCTGGAGTTGGACCGAGCCATCCTGGTTCAGGACGATCCGCGCGGCGCCGATCTCCAACCCGGCGGGATAGATGCCCGTGGGGTAGCAGAAGCAGGCCATCCCGACGCCGCGCCGCTTGAGGCCGCTTGCGCGGCCGGCGCTACGCTTCGCCTCCCATCCGATCAACTCCCTTCCTTTGCGAAGGCATTCGGCCAGGGCGGCGGTGTGCTCCATGACTTTGTCGGACGGATCGACGGCGCCTTCGGGGTGCAGGTTGATTTCGCGAAGATGCACCGGGTCCATGCCCAGCTCGAGGGCAATGTCGTCCATGTGGGATTCGATCGCGAAAATGACCTGCGGCGCGCCGTAGCCGCGCATGGCCCCGGCGGCGGGCGTGTTTGTGTAGACCGTGGCGCTTTCGAAGCGAATGGCATCGGATGCATACATCTGGCGAAACAGAGTCCCGCTCTTGGCGACGATGGCATGGCCATGGGAAGCGTAGGCGCCGTTCATCGAATGGACATCGAGGACGCGGACCGTCAGGGTTCCGTCGGCCCTCACACCGCTCTTGAGGGCGAGGTCCATGGCATGCCGCACGCGGCTGCCGACGAAGGTGTCCTCGCGCGGCAAAACGAGTTTGACAGGCCGTCCGCCGACGATCGTCGTGAGAAAGGCAGCCAGTGGTTCCACAACGGCATCCTGTTTGCCGCCGAAGCCACCACCGACCGAAGGCCTGATCACCCGCACCTTCCCCCAGGGGATGCCCAGCGCCTGGCCGATGATCCGGCGGCAGATGTGGGGAATCTGGGTCGATGTGTAAACGATGATGCAGCCCTGCGGGTCCAGGGCAGCCACAGCACCGTGATTTTCCAGTGCGCAGGGATGCACCACCTGGGTCACGAATCTCCCCTCGACGATGACATCAGCCGCCTTCAGCGCCGCATCCACATCGCCGATCGAATAATCGCTCTTCTGCAGGAGGTTGCCGGTGTCCTCGTGAATCTCGGCAACCCCGGATTCTCGGGCGGCCATCATATCCAGGAGCGGCGGCCGCTCCTCGTATTCCACGGTGATCTCATCGAGGGCGCGTTCCGCCGTCTCTTCGTCGACCGCTACGACGGCCGCGATCTCATCCCCATAGAAGCGGATCCGCTGAGTCAGCAAGTGCCTGTCGGCGATGTCTCGACGTGCCGGGTCCAGGCTGAACGGATGGCCTGCCGTCGCAAAGGTGTGCGATGGGACATCCCGATACGTGACGACAGCCCGCACGCCCGGGATCGCTTCCGCCCGGGCGGTATCGATCCGCTTCACCGACCCACTGGCGATGCGGCTCCGCAGGATCCTCGCATGCAGCATCCCCGGCAGTGCAATATCGTCGACATATCTGGCCCGTCCGGTCGCCTTCGCACGGGCGTCCACCCTCGAGACACTCGTCCCCACAAAAGCCATCCAGAGACCTCCATTAAGGTCCTCATCTCAGCAACAGCGATGGTACCATCCCACGATTTGAAAAAAAAGACCAGCCACAACCTTTCCCAAACATATTCACATCTTCTCCACAATCCCCCATTAACCCAAGTTTGCCAAAAATCCCAGATTGGGGGTTATTTTGGCCCTAAAATCAACCTATCTACAGACATAAGCATTTGATTTTTCAGTTCTCAGGCCTTGTTTTTGGCGTTTGTAGTGACCCATAGATGCATTTTCTGCTTTACAGGCAGCTCTATAAGTGGTATGCCTCTGAGCATGTATATTAAACGGGTACGTAAATCCAATCGCCACTCCAAGAAGGTCTACGAGTATTTGCATCTCGTCGAAAACGTTCGGACAAAGAACGGACCGAGACAGCGCTTGATCCTCAACCTCGGAACCGTCGACCTCTCACCGGAACACTATAAAGACCTGGCCAACTGCATCGAGGCCATGCTGAGCGGCCAGCAGCATCTGTTCAATGTGAATCCCCAGATCAGTAAGCTCGCACGCAAAGCCACCGATAAAATCCGCCATAAGCTGGCAAGCGAGCAACCTATTGAAAAGAGCGACGCACTTCCAGCCACTTACGAGCAAATCGACGCGGCCTCCATGGAAGCCAGCCAGGTGCGCTCCCTGGGCTCCGAGTATGTTTGCCATTCCGTGTGGAATGAGCTCGGATTGACCGACCTGCTTGTATCCGAAGGGATTGCCCCTTCGGTTATTCCTTTGATGCAAGCTTTGGTCATCGGCCGTTTGGTGGCTCCAGGCAGTGAAGTACATACCTGGAATTGGGCCGAACACCGCTCCGCGCTTTATGAACTGACGGGCCGTCCCNTGCGCGCCTCCCTCAACTCGATTTACCGGGCAGGAGACCGGCTTTTTGACTGTAAAGATGCCATCGAGACCCACCTCGCCGAGCGCGAAAAAGACCTTTTTGACCTGCCCGAGCGCATTTGCCTCTTCGATCTGACCAATACCTACCTTGAAGGGCAGGCAACCGGCAATCCCAAAGCGAAGCGGGGACACAGCAAAGAGAAACGCTCGGACTGCAAACTGCTNACCCTGGCCCTCGTGGTGGATGAGCTCGGCTTTGCCAAGTATAGCCGTCTTTACCCGGGCAATCAGACGGAGTGCAACACNCTCAAGCAGATCATTGAATCACTGGTGGAGCTAAGGCCCCATCTGGCCAGGGACCGCACGATCATCCTCGATGCCGGGATCGCCACCGCCGACAACATTGCCTATCTGAAAACCAGCGGCTTTCATTACATCGTGGTGCAGCGGGGCAAGGCCGATTTTATGCCCGACGAAACCATGACGATGCGGATCATCCGCCAAACCGATCAATACACGCTGGAGGTCAAGCGCCATCAACTGGAGCATGAAGCCCTCCTTTTGTGCCGCAGTACGGGCCGAACGGCGAAGGACCAAGCCATTCGAAGCCGTCAGGAAACGCTGTTTCTTGAACGTTTGCAATACTACCAGGATGGTCTCGGCAAAAAAGGCCACACCAAGGTGTACCACAAAGTGGTCGAGATGGTTGGCCGCTTGCGCGAGAAATACCCACGCGCATCCAAACTCTATGACGTCGAAGTGATCGCTGAACAAAGGCCTGGCAAAAAGGCCCAGGCCAAAGCCATCACCTGGGAAAAACGTTCCCATTACGACACCGAGCGCCAGTTCGAAGGCTGCTACCTCCTGCGAACCGATCATACGACATGGACCGATCTCGAAATCTGGGAAACCTACGTCATGCTCACCCGGGTGGAACGTGCCTTTCGGTCAATGAAATCTGCACTCGGGCTCAGGCCAAACTTCCACCAATTGGAGCAGCGCGCTGATACACACCTGTTCATATCGGTGCTGGCCTACCACATCCTGCACGTCATTGAACACAAGCTGCGCCTGTGTGGCGACCATCGTTCATGGCTCACTGTCCGAGATATCCTCTCGACCCACCAACGCCTGACCATCGAGTTCAATGTCAAAGAACAGGATACGGTCCAGCGCAAGCATCTGCGCCTCTGTAGCAGCGCTGAACCCGAACATCAGGAAATCTATCAGCACCTGCGACTAAAGGAGGTCCCCATGCCGAAAAAAATCGCGACCGTAAAATGAGTAGTGACCATAAAATCGGCTAACATACTGAAATATCAGTCCTTGGCAAAAAAAATGGCAAACTTGGGTTAAGATAGAAATAAAGGGGTCGGACCAAGCTACCACATTGATTTTACATGAAAATAGCATGTTTTAGAGCCATATTTTGACCTTAGAAGCGACTTTTCAGCCCCAAAAAGAACTGTTTAAACTTTGGGGGTCGTAGACGATCCGTCCAGCCCGATTCCATTGGAGATGCACTCGATAATTTTATGTAACTCCAACATGTTAATCAAAATTATTAAAATGCCCTGAAGATTCCAATCCCGGCGGAGTAATCTCCCATGTTGGATTGGGATTTTTCCCGTGCAAGAGGGTTTGGAACGAAAGTCGTCTCTAGGACCCCAAATAAATCCCTGAAAAATCACTTGAGAGACATCAAGCTAGCCCACACATCAGCTATCTCGCAACTGAAATCAGTTCCTTGGGCACGCAGTAAAATTTAACCGGCCTTTTATGAAGTCAAAATAAGCATTCTAAACCAAAAAAGACCTTCTTTTTCTTTTTCTTTTATAATATTTTCCAATATTTATCTCGGTCCGACCCCCAAAAAACAAAAAAAAGAAAGGAGGACATATGAAAAAACTTATCTTTATAATCTTAATCCTGCCTCTGTGCTGTATTTCATGCGCCGCTACAATTGGAGCTCATGGTACTTATGTGGACGTAATTCCCCCACTTCCTGTTACAGTTGTTTTGGCTGGTCCATACTATTTCTCAGATGCATATTATCCTTATTACTATTATTACTACAACAATTGCTATTATTACTATTACTGCAATCGTTGGTATTATTCACGATACAGACATACAAAGCACAGTTGTTGGAAGCCGCTCCCTAGCAATCATTATCCACGACATGTCAGATATAAATCTCATCACTACGAATATAATCATAAAAAACATAATGAACCATACCGATATGAATATAAAGATCACCACAAAGATCATAGAAAAGAACATAAAAACCATCCAAGTGATCATCATAGAAATAAAAAACGGCAAGATCATGAAGAAAAATACGGCAACATTAATCAAAATATAAATCATCGTTATATTCGTAGAAATTTGGAAAACAGACGCACAAATTATCAAGCGGATCAAAGCATGAGAAAAAACCATGTCCAAGAAGAAAGGAGCCACGGATATAACAAGAGATATAACAAACAAAATGACAAGAAAACGTTCAACCCTCTAAGAACCAAAAATAGCACCCAACAGAACGGCAGAAGGCGATAAAGTATTTCGGCAGCTTAAATTAGTTCAACAAATTGATATTAAACGGAAATATTCTCCATGACTGCGGCAGGGAGAGTAAGTAGCCTTTGATTAGGAACCCCTTTTCTCCCTCAAAATGGGCCTTTTAAGCTCCGAAATAGGCTTTTATATGGCATAATTGCTTGTAATATTAATATATTATCTTGGTCCGACCCCTTAATGTGTTAATGCTTGACAAGACGGGAGGACATCGGTTATTAGTCAAATGAAATTAAGTTATACATTGCTAATATCGAGGATGTTATGGTAAACGGCTGTGCCGGAGAAAATTCCAGAGGGAAACCTTTGACATCCGTCATGGAAGATTATCTCGAGGCGATTTTCGATCTCAGCCAGGACAAGAGGGTCATCCGGGTCAAGGATATCGCCAGACGGATGGATGTCAAAATGCCCACTGTCACGAGCATGCTGAAGACGCTGAATGAGCGCGGCATGGTTCATTACGAGAAATATGAATATGTGGAACTGACCGAGGAAGGGGTCAGTGTCGGAAGAGAAATGCGGCGGCGGCACGAAATCCTGCGGGAGTTTTTGACCGAAATCCTTCGAGTCGACTTCGCCACAGCGGATGAAGACGCCTGCAAAATGGAGCACGCGCTGAGCCCTGCCGCACTGGACAGCTTGACCGACTTCATCGAGTTTATCCGCACATGTCCGCGAACGGGAGAAAGCTGGCTGAACTACTTCGAGGAATACCGCCTGCACGGGCATCGACCTGATAAATGTCAGGCGCGCAGCACTTCCTTTTCTTGTGAATTCAAGCACCAGCTCGATTCCGAAGAGGGTGAGGCACAATGAAGGCGGGGTCGCAATTTGATGCCGCGCCGCAAATGAAGGACGTTTTCGACTGTGGGCGGCTTTGCGCTGGAAGGTCTCTTTGAGCATATTTTTTTGGGAATATTGTTAGAATATACTAATATTAAAATTGGTTTCTAATATTATCGTGGAAAATAATCACAAAGATCTACTGGTCGCACTCAGCACAAGTGTCAAAGAGCTGCAACAGGGCCTCGACCTTCACTGCTGCCTTATCACATCCCTGATGGAGGGAAAACTCGCGGAACCGCATTTAAGGACCCTCATGGACCGATGCCCCAAACGGGCGCGGGAGCGTCGGCTCGAGAAGGCAGTCCGGGAGGCGATCGACGTCCTGGATGAAAGCCGGAAGGCCTTCAAATCCAAGGCCCTTGAACGGCTGCGCAAACAGCTGACTGAGGTGCTGATCGACCCGGATTGACCGTTCAAAAAAAATGCTTGACAAAAAGCCGTAGACAAGTATTTTAGGTACATATTTTTTAGTTTTGTTTTTCTAATTTGAAAAGATATGTCTTACGGTCTTCGGCCCATTCATAACTTGGGCGCGGAGGAAGTGAAGGCGCCGCTTTGAACGCACCACGCGTATCAGGCAGCGCCTTTTTTGTTTTCAAAACCCTGAAGAGGAAGGCGCGAGATGACACTGAATGAAATGAAGCCCGGGGGTGAATGTCGGATCAGGCGATTGCCGGCCGGAAACAGATTGGGGCAGAGGCTTTTGGACATGGGGATTTATCCGGGGCTGCAGGTGCGTGTAATCCGCAACGCCCCGCTTGAGGACCCCATGGAACTCGAGTTGGATGGTTATTTCATTAGCCTCCGTCACGAAGAAGCCCGTTTCGTCGAAGTGGAACAGTGATGAGCACCTCCAGAAAACGACTCGTAGGACTCGCCGGACAGCCCAATTGCGGCAAGTCCACACTCTTCAACGCCCTGACGGGTGCAAGCCAGCATGTCGCGAATTACCCCGGTGTCACCGTCGACAAGATGACCGGCTGGTACAAGCACGACGGCGCAAGAGTGAGAGTGGTGGACCTGCCCGGCACCTACAGCCTTACGTCCTTTTCTCCGGAGGAACGGGTATCGCGCGATTTTATCCTCCATGAACGGCCTTCGGTGGTGGTCAATGTGGCGGATGCCTCGAACTTGAAACGCTGCCTCTATCTCACCTTCCAACTGATAGAGATGAACATCCCGCTCATCCTGAATCTAAACATGATGGACGTAGCAGAAAAGCGCGGGGTCAAGATCGATGCCGGACGGCTTGCCGACAGGCTCGGAGTCCGTGTCGTCCCCACCTCGATGAAATTCGGCCGTGGAAAAGCCGCATTGGTCGAAGCGATCGCTGCCCTTTCCAAGGAGGACGAACCCGCAAAAGGAGCGCGCATCGACTATGGGCGGATGGAGCCGTTTCTGCGCGAGATACGAGAAAGGCTCGCATCCGAGACCACCCTCGGGGAAAACTACCCCCTTCGATGGCTGGCTATCAAACTGATGGAAGGGGACTTAGAAGCCCAGCGGCTGGTCGAGGAAAACCACCCAGCTCCGGCGGTCTTCTTGGAAACCGTAGCCAAGAACCGGGCGGATTTTACCGCACGATCCGATGAAATGCCCGAGATCCACATCGCCAACCGCCGCTATCAGACAGCCGACGAAATCGCGGCATCATCCATCGAACCTCGGTCAATGGCCGCCCGCCCCCTGTCCGATACCCTGGACCGGTTCGTGTGCCACAGGGTGCTGGGGCCTGCAATCCTCATCGGGGTCATCTGGCTCCTCTACTACCTTTCGATCGTCCAGGGATATCGTCTGACGGGCCTTACCTGGCCTATTCTGGCAGGGCTGCGCGACCTGGTGGAGGACGCCGCACCGGCACCGGGCTTCATCGACATCCCTTTAATGCGGTCTTTCGCGCTCTGGTTCGTGGACAGCATCAATGCGCTTTTAAACTACATTCCCATATTTTTCATCCTTTTCAGCTGCATCGCCATCCTCGAAGACAGCGGATACATGCCGCGCATGGCCTTTATCATGGACCGGGTGTTCAACCGCTTCGGCCTGCATGGGCAATCCACCCTGCCGATGGTCCTGGGGGGCATTTACGTTGGGGGCTGCGCCGTGCCGGGAGTCATGGCTTGCAAGGGAATTCCCGACGAACGCTCACGCCTGGCGACCATCCTCGTCATCCCGCTTCTCAACTGCCTAGCCAAGGTGCCGCTTTATGTCCTTCTAATCAACCTATATTTCGCCGCCCACGCCGCCTGGGCCATGTTTTTCATCTCCACGATCAGCCTCCTGCTGGTGTTGCCCATCGCCAAAATATTGACCCTAACCGTCCTGAAGGACAAGGAAACGGCGCCGTTCGTCTTGGAAATGCCGCCCTATCATCTGCCTACGCTGCGAGGCGTTCTGGGGCGGGCGGTGGAGCGGGTATGGCTCTTCCTGCGTAAGATCAGCACGATCGTGGCGGCCGTCGCCGTGGTCCTTTTCGCACTGCTGCAGTTTCCAGGACTGAGCAGCGAAAGAATGGACCACTATCGCAAGCTGAAAGAGACTGCCCTGGAGTCCTTCTTCAAGGGGATCGGAGGCACCCCGTATACGCAAGAGCTCCGCGACGAAGAGCGCATCATGGATCTCATCTTGTATTGGGATGCCTACAGAAATGCCCGGATGAAGACCTCCGGCCAGGGGGCGATGGAATCTCTCGCGGAGGAATTCAGGCGCCGTGATCCCCTCTATTTTCAAATCGTTCAGCCGGTAAAAGACAGAGATGCCAGGCAGGTGAACCGGGCCTTCAAAAAGCTCCATCAAACGCGCAGGGAGCTCTTGCAAACTATGCGCAAGGAGCGGATCGACAACAGTTCCCTGGGATGGCTCGGAAAGCGGCTGGAGCCCTTCACGAGCGCGGCCGGTTTCAACTGGCGTATCAATGTTGCGCTCCTCAGCGCACTTGCGGCCAAGGAAAGCAGCGTGGCCACCTTGGGGGCGCTGTACGAGCAGGGAAAGAGCGGTGAAACCCTCGAGCAGCGAATGGCAAGAGAGGAAAGCGAACTGACCTCGCTCCACGCCCTGGCATTGATGCTGTTTATGGTGCTCTATCCGCCGTGCCTTGCCGCCGGCATCGCGGTGAAGATCCAGGCGGGCGCCTTGAAGTGGATGCTCTTTTCGATGATCTACCCGATGGCGCTCGGGCTGGGGGTCGCGAGCCTGGTCTATTCAGGAGGAAAGGCCTTCGGGCTTTCCGGCCTTGAAGCCATGTTCGCATTCTATGGGTTGGCCCTGGCTTTGACTGTTTTTATGGGCCTTTTCAAAAACAAAACACATTACGAATGAAGGAAGAAAGGAGAACCATGTTCATGTTCAAAAGAAGAATCATCATCATGGGGATTTTCGCGCTCGGAATCTTTTTGGCGGGCGGGGCGTCCGCTCACACTCCGCTTTGCTCCTGCTACGACAACGGCGATGGGTCCATTACCTGCGAGGGCGGTTTTTCCGATGGCTCATCGGCGCGCGGCGTGCAGGTCCGGGTAATCGGCAAAGACGGCAAATCGCTGCTTGAAGGCAAAATGGACGAATTCAGCGAGTTTACCTTCGACAAGCCGGCCGTCCCCTTCAGCATCGAATTCGATGCGGGGCCAGGGCACCAGGTGACCATCGAAGGAGAAAAGCTCTGATGGATGCGCCTGGGAAAAGATGCGCCCCCGCCGGCCTCGGTCCCGGTGGCACGGCGACGCATCGAAACCACCCCGGGAGAGTCGACAAGTGGACATAATCGGCAGCGCGCCGACGGATCAAAGTCGCGTTTGGCGCGCCCATGAACTGAAAGCATCGCAATTCACACGGAGACGGAACAGTCTTTTCAAGGGGAAAAGCCCGTACGAGGAAGGAGCAAATCAAATGAAAAAAGCCACCAAGAAAACATCGATCATGTTTGCCTTATGGATAACCACGGTCTTCGCGACCTTCACGACCTTTGCGCTTTTCGCAGCCCCTGCTGCAGCCCATTTCCAGATGATCTACACCCCGGAATCGGCCCTTGATAAGGCGGGCGCCATCAATCTCAAACTCATCTTCACGCACCCCTTCGAGGCTGGGCACACCATGGATATGGGGGAACCTGGGGAGTTTTTCCTGATCCGCAAGGGGAAAAAGCAGGACCTGCGCGGGCAGTTGAAACCGATCCTCTGGAAGAGCCTTACCAACAGCGGCAAGGCGTATGAAGCCACCATAGAACTGCGGGGTATGGGCGACCACGTCTTCTGTCTGCTCCCGTCGCCCTACTTGGAGGAAAAGGAAGACTGCTACATCCAGCAGATCACCAAGCTCATCGTCAACACGAGCGGATTTCCGACCGACTGGGACACAGACATCGGACTGCCGGCCGAGATCGTTCCTCTCGATAAACCCTATGCGCTCTGGACCGGCAACGTATTCAGAGGGGTGATCAAAGGGGGCGGAAAACCGGTGCCGTACGCCGAGATTGAAGTGGAGTATCTGAATCATGAGCCCCTAATGGACAACAATTCCTTTGCAGAGCGGGCGCATGTCAACGCCCCGCAGGAAGCCTTCGTCACCATGACGATCAAGGCCGATGCGAACGGCCTGTTTACCTTCGGAATCCCTAAAGCTGGATGGTGGGGCTTTTGCGCACTGGGCATCGGACCTGAAAAGACTTGGGACGGCAAAAAACTTTCGCAGGACGCAGTCATCTGGGTCCAGGCAAGGGACATGGAATGACGATTCTCTGTTACTTTGACCACGATGATACCCGACACTCAATCTAGCAATGCTTTGAATTGACGTATTGTCCTATAACTGGATCAATAGGAGGAAGGAATTGATAGGAATTGTGAATACGATCGTTTTTGCACTTATGCTGTTTTTTTGCGCCTTCACTGCGGGGCCGTCCTCAGCGGCCGATGTATCCACCGCTCAACTGATGGAGGAGTTGGAAGCCATGAAAAGGCGGGTCCAACAACTCGAAGAACAGCTGCAACGAACTGTAGCGGCGGATGAAGCCCAGAAGGACAGTGGGCGGAGAGCCTCCGTCGAGGAAGAAGGTCTGCCGGAAAGGATCCGAAAGATCGAGCAGCAGTTGAAAGAGAAAACACTCCCCAGCACCTTGGCAAAAAGGGTGACCCTGAGCGGATTGATCGAGGCCGAAGCCGGCTATGAGAAGATTCGTTATTCGGACCCAGCCCGGGCCGATGAGGATTCAAGCGACATCATCCTGTCGACGGTGGAATTGGGCGTCGATGTCGACATCGCCAAACATGTCAGCGGGCACGTCCTGTTTCTCTGGGAAGAAGACGACACGGAACCGGTTGATATGGACGAGGGTTTCATCACCCTCGATGGGGAAGATATCGTGCCCTTGTATCTCACGGCAGGGAAAATGTATGTCCCCTTCGGCAACTATGAAACCTTTTTCATCAGCGATCCTTTGACACTCGAGATCGGGGAGACAAGGGAGAGCGGCGTCAGAGCTGGGTTCTACAACGATCTGTTGGATGCATCCGCGGCTCTCTTCAACGGCGATGTGGGCAAGATCGGGGATGACGATCATATCGACTCGTTTGTCGGAAGCATCGCCTTCTCCCTTCCAGAAGAACTAATTACCGACCTCGGGTTGACTGCCGGCGCCGCCTACCTCAGCAACATCGCCGACAGCGACGGCCTGGAGGGCGAAACGAGCGGTGAAATTCAGGATGAAATCGCCGGACTCGGGGCCTTCCTGAGCCTGGCTTACAGAGATAGGGCCTTCCTGCAATGCGAATACGTGGGCGCGTTGGACCATTTCGAGGCGGGGGAACTGAGCTTCGACGAGGGCCGTGCGGCCAAACCGCGGGCGTGGAACATCGAATTCGCGGTGGTCCCGGCCGCCGATATAACGCTGGCCGTCAAATACGAGGGGAGCCGGGATCTAGGAGTTTTTCAGCCGGAAGAACAATATGGCGCGGCCATCACCTACGACCTGTTCGCCAACACCGCGATCTCTCTCGAATACCTCCGCGGCGAGCACGAAAACGGTGACCAACGGGATCTCCTCACCACGCAGCTCGCCATCGAATTCTAGCTGAGGGGGTCGGACCAAGATAACATGCTAAAATTACAACATAATAATAGCAAATAATGCTCTTTTCCAGCCTTAGAACCACCATTTCAACCCGAAAAGGGGGCATTTAAGGTTTTCGCATAGGCTGAATAAGCGCCCCCGACCGAATCAGTGCAGTGCACTACAGTGCACGAAGAGCATGTTTCACCGCCTTCGCCCGCGTGATCCATTTCTTGAAGAATATGGATACGCGGGCTCAGCCAGCCAGAAAACTCAATTATCCCGGATAAGAACACCATCATGCACAGATCCGCACCCTCAGGGTGCAGCTTTAATCGAGCCCCCCCATATGGGGTATATGCCTTACCCCCTGAGGGGGCGGGCAAAAAAGTTGTGTCGCTATCATGATACCCATCAAAATAATTGCATTTGTTCCAATTATCTTTCCTTTTCCTCTTGGAACCGGAGATACTTACGCACCATGTCCGCATCAAGCCCCACCGTATCCACGCAGTATCCTTTGGACCAGAAGTGGTTCCCCCAATATGGTTTCTTTTTCAAATGCCGAAACTGGTGAAACAGCCGTATCGATGTCTGCCCCTTCAATCGTCCAAGCAACTGGCTTATCCCCACTTTTGAAGGAATCATTGCCACGAAATGAGCATAATCGGGCTGTACGTTCAGTTCGCCACGCAAAGGCGATTAGACTCTTTACGAGTAGAGGTGGCACTGCTGGACTTGTCTCGGTCAGTCAACAACCTTAAACCTGGCTTTTTTTGCGCGAAATGGTCCGCCTAAGGTCAAAAAATGGCACTCGTATGAATAAATATAATTTGATATCAATGGCTTGACTTGGTCCGACCCCTCCATACGGCACGTTCGGCGGATGCCAGGGCCCCTTCGAGGTATCCCCCGTGTTCGTCGGCGGTTTCGGTGCCGGCAAAATGAACGGTGCCGTTCCAAATAGAGGTCCGACCGGCCGGGGGATGATAAAGAGGATGCTCGACCATCGGAGGCTGATCGTACGGCGTGGCAGTAAATCGCTCGCGGGCCCAGTCCCGGTAGAAAAAGGCGGTCGGGTTCAGAGCTTCTTTCCCATAGAGGGATGCGAGTTGGCAAAGAATCTCCTCCAGCAGCAGGTCCGGCCTGCTGCGCTGCACAGCCGGGATGCCGACAAACCCGATCAGACCGTAGGGGCCGCCGGCATCGTTCGATCCGTCGTGAATCTCCCCCAAAGGCCCACGCTCGCTGAATCCTTCCCCGGAAAGACCGGCTGTGCGCCAGAAAGGTGCATCATAGAGTGCACAGAATTTCGCCTGCCCGGCCATCCACGTACCGACCCTCAACATCGCCTGGACGAGATCATCAGGAAGTTCCGGTTCGAAAAGCATGGTGGCAGCTGCAAGACGCGGTGGGAGAGCGAGGATAACCTGGCGGGCCCTGAACTGCGCCCACGGATTCCGATCGAGTTCGCCGACGCTCACCAGGGCGCCCTCTTCTGTTCTCTCAATTCGACAAACCGGATTATTGAGGTGGATGGCACCTTCAGGAATCCGTTCACAGAGCCTCCGCACCAGGGCCATCATCCCGCCTGTCAATCGAAACGAGGGCGGCTCCATGACGTATCCTCTGACAGTTTGAACCGAACCATTGGAGCGCTCGAAGCGCCCATACCCACTGTCAAACTGCGGGTAGCCATCAAGGCCCAACGCTTGGATGAGATGAGCCATTTTCGGATGGATCGCCGGCCAATACCACGAAGGACCCAGATCAGAGAAAAACCCATGATGCTCAGGGCTCAGGATTCGACCGCCGAGCCGATCTCGGGCTTCCAGGACCAAGAAAGATGCCCGCATTTCCGCAAGCAGAGTCGCGGCGTAAACGCCGCTCAACCCCCCACCGATAATGATTGTATCGAACGTTTGCGTGTGCATGATTGATCGATATTTGCATCGTTATTTTGTCGAGAAATCTGGCGCCATTTCGAGCCCGCTCCAGCCGCAGGCGCCGCAGAAAAACAGCATGGCGGACAGCGGCATCAGCCTCTGCGCCCCTAAACTGCCCCACGCAGACAGTATCGCCCCAGGCTCGTCGCTAGGCAGATGGTCTAGTCAACCACGAGCGTTTATCCTTCCCCACCAGCTGTGACGTTTTTTCCACGATCCAGTCAAAAGGGAGATCGGCGTGCGGCGAGAATTTCTCGATGTATTCGATCCAAGGCTCTCCTTTGCGATTCAGACTTGGAAGCACTGCATGATTTTCACCGTCAAATTCAACCAACGGCAGATCGTTTTTCTCTGACAACGCCTTGTCGAAGGTCGGGGCAAGATTGATCCAACGCCCTTTCAAGAGGAATTGCGTGTAACCATGGCGAGGCAGGATGTTGGTTTTCGTGAGGGCCAAAACATGCTGAGGCATCAGGTGATTCTTGATCTTCGCAAACACCAGGCGCGACGGGATGCCGGCCGCTCTTCCCATAGCTGCGAGCAGCACGGCCTTTTGGACGCAATACCCCTTTTTCCACCCAAGGACGCGTGAAGCCTTGAAATCCTCCAGGAACACCGAAATCATATAGGGGCTGTAGCGGATTTCATCCCTTACAAAATAGAAGAGTCGAACGGCTTTGTCGGTGTCGTCTTTACAGTTTGCAATCAGATCTGTGGCTGTACGCTCGATATCCGGGTGGTCGCAATCAAGGGTGACCGTGGGCATCAAGAATGCCTGAATCTCATCGCCATGTCCGGCTGCTCGATCGTTACGCATGAAATCATCTCCTCGGGATTCAAAAAGGCCTTAAAATGGCCACTCTAAGCCTCAAATTGGACCCTTTTTCGGCACATATTCTTTTATTATCCATAGGTTACCTTGGTCCGACCCCTGTTACCGTGCTAGTCGACCAGCATCAGGCAGTAAAGATTCTGCGTTTCGGTCTTGTCCCTTAAGGGCTGGATGGGAAAGCCGTTGTTGCGTGCGGTTTGGTAGACGTCGATCCCGCACGCCTCCATAGCCGGTCTTGCACGATCGCGGAAGCGGCAGGGAGCGCCTTTCAACTTCTCACATGTCTCGCACAGGTGGCAGGGCCCTTCGAGCAAAACGAGCGCCTTGTAATACCCGTCCTTGAACATCTCGCCTTCGAGCGTCACCAGTTCGTCCAGAAACCTCCGCGTGGCCTTAATCCTGCTTTGTCCGGCTTCGTGCGCACTCACTCTATGAAACAAGATCACCCGCGTGTATTGATCCAGCACCTCCCGCATCTGGTCGTGGGTCGGAGAATCAGGAGGACATGAATAGCGCATTCCATAGCCGGGGCATCCGAACTGGCATTTGATCCTCACCCATGGCGCCGTCACAACGCTGCTAGGATGAATCACCTTTGCATGGCTGGCTCCTGCGTTTATGGCTCTGCTGCAATAAGAAACAAGATCATCCTGCACCATGGCTTTGCCCTCCTTCTCCTGAAAAGAATCGTCCGTACTGGACCAGACATACCACGGGCGACTCTAGCCCCTTATCCCAAAAATCGCAAGTCCACACCTGATCGCCCAGCAGAATTAGTTCTTTAGCGCCAAGGCATTTTCTGGTAGAAGTCAGTGAGATAATGCTTCACTCCAATCTTCTATCCGGTCGCCGAAGCCATCGGCCGAGAAAGGATCTGCAAATGGATGCGTACGATATCGCATTCGTCGGACACGTTTCATACGATGAAATCGTGCCGTTCGAAGGTCAAACGACCTTTGCCACCGGGGGCTCGGCCTTTTTCAGCGCCATGGCGGCGGCGCCCGCCGGAAAACGCATCGCCCTGATCACGAAAATGCACGAGACCGACCAACATCTTCTCGATCCCGTGAAAGCGGCTGGGATCGTCATCTACCGGATCCCTGCACCAGTGACGACGGCGATGCGGGTGGACCACCCCACGCAAAACGTCGATGAAAGGGAGATGCTCGAACCCCGGACGGCCGGCTTCATCACGGTCGATGAAATGCCCGACATCAAAGCGGAACAAATGCATTTCGCCGGGTTGACGGACCAGGACTTCCGCTTCGAACTGATGCAGTACGCTCGCGAGCGCGGCTGCCGCGTTTCCGTCGACATGCAGAGTTTCGTTCGACAGGTCGATCCGGTGACAAGGAGGATTTCATTCAGGGATGTACCCCGAAAGACGGACATCCTGAAACTCGCCGAATGGGTCAAGGCGGATATGGTTGAAGCGGAACTCCTGACTGGGACGGCCGACCCGGAAGAGGCTGCCGGCCGTTTCGAGGATTGGGGATGCGGCGAAACCATGATTACCCGGTCCGACGGTGTCCTGGTGCGCCACCAGGGCAGAAACTATTTCGAAAGGTTTTCCAACCGCAATTCGTCCGGCCGCACCGGACGCGGAGACACTGTCTTCGGAGCCTACCTTTCCCGCCGACTGGAACATGACGTCCCCGAATCCCTCAAGTACGCTGCAGCCCTGGCATCCATCAAAATGGAACGCCCCGGCCCCTTCACCGGCACTCTTCAAGAAGTGATGAAGCGGGTCGGACCAAGGTAACCATCTGAATGTAAAAGAAAAACGACATAAATTTGACCATTTTACACCCTTAAAAGCAGCATTTGGATCACAAAAAAAGCATTTTAAGCACCGGGTAGTCTTTAATGAGAACTCCCTGGTCAAGCGAAAAATTCAAAATCCTTCGTTCTGGGAGGCAAGACCGTACGTTACGAAATGAAGGCGCAAATCAAGCCATGGGACGACTTTCACATGAACAACCGTCTCGTGCAGGCAAAATAGCCTGTAAGACTTCTCCATCAGCGGCGGGACCTTTTATGGCAGGCGGAGGCAAAACCCGAGAGCTTTGATCTGCTCAAAGAAGCCGTTTTGCCCCCAAAAAGGACCTTCTAAGGCAGAAAAATGGGCGTTTTTAGGGTGATAACATTGTAATTTCAAATATATAGTTTGGTCCGACCCCTATATCCAGTATTTGAATTTTTCCCAGAATTCTTTGTCATTGCGCCGCCATTCGGGGCCGAATCTCTTGTCGTAATAATCTCCCCACTTTTCCAGCCAGCCGGACCAGAAATGTCTGCCTTCTTTCTTGGCCTGGAGCACTTCCTCCAGATAGGAGGCGATTTCCGAGATCTTTTCTTTCGGCAGATAGGAGGCGGCACCCCCTTTGAAAGATTTCTTGATATGTTCGGGACTGAGCGCGTGGGCGGTCAGCATCACCGCGGTCATTTTTTTTCGATTAGCGATCTTCAACAGCTCGTAACCGTCGACTCCCATGATATCCAGCACGACGATATCGAACTGTTCACTCTCCAACAGATCTTTCGCCGCCTCAAACGAGCCCGCCTTCGCAATGGTGCACATGGTCAGAAGTTCTTCCAACGCCTCCAAAACATCCGGCTCATCGTCGACAATGAGAATTCGTTTTCCTGGAAGCAACTTCTCCATTCGCTTTCCTCCATCCTTCGTATCGATAGAATCCAAAAGACATGCAGGATAAATGCTCTACAGTTTCTACAACCTAGATTTTTCGATCACGATCCGTCCAATACTTGTGTCTGATCTCTTTCTTGAGAATTTTTCCAGCCGGATTCTTGGGCAGATCGGGCACGATCTCCACTGACTTGGGGGCCTTGTATCCGGCCAGCCGCTCCTTGCAGAATGCGATGAGATCCGCACCGGTCGCGCGTGCTCCAGCCTTCAAAACCACCACCGCGTGAACCTTTTCGACCCAGTAGGGATCGGGGATCCCAATCACCGCCGCCTCCAGGACATCGTCGTGCTGGTGAAGCACCTCCTCCACCTCCCGCGGGAAAACGTTTTCCCCCCCGGAAACGATCATGTCCTTCTTCCGGTCGACGATGTAGACGTAGCCGTTTTCGTCGTAGCATCCCAGATCCCCTGCGGACACCCAGCCATCCACCACCGTCTGCTGCGTATCCTCGGGCTTGCGCCAGTATTCTACCATGGTGGCTTTGCTCTTGACAACGATCTCCCCGACCTCCCCCGGCCTGCAATCTTCCCTTTCGCTGTTGACGATCCGCACATGCACTCCGATGTGCGGGAAACCCGCCGAGGCGAGGATCTTCTGCTCTTCGAGCGATTTGTGCAGAACATCATGCTGGCGCTTTGAAAGGACCAGAACGTTCGGGCCGTTCTCCGTCGCGCCATAGAACTGCATAAAGACAGGGCCCCATTTTTCCATTCCCTTTTTCAGCAGTTCCACCGGCATCGGCGACGCAGCGTAAAACATCCTTTTGAGGTGGCTGAGGTCGTACTGGTCTACGTCTGGAAGGGCCATGAATGCAGCGAGATGAGTAGGAACGATATGGATATCGGTTGCCTTTTCGTCCTGCAGCACCTGCATGGTGGCAGCTGGATCGAACGATATTTGGGGCATGAGGACGTTGCTGCCCGCCACAAAAAAGTAACCCCACAGATTCTTCGTCCCTCCAACATGGAAAAGGGGCATGATCTGGACGTGCCTGTCACCGGTTTCGAGGCTCAGGGCGGTGGCGAACCGCCTTGTGTCGTCCATGCTCCGGATCTGCGTGTAAAGGGCGCCGCGAGGCACTCCGGTAGTCCCGCTGGTGTAGAAAAGGAACAGAGGATCGTTCTCTTCGGCATAGACATCGGGTTCGCGGTCCTCCCTGCCGGCCGTCCATCCGCTGTATCCCAAAACGTCCGTCGGCGCATCGCCGAAAGCGACGACGTGCTCTACCCCAGGGAGCCGCTGCTTCAATGAAAGCGCGGTTTCGAGCAGCTGCGGGCCCACAAACAGCACCTTGCACTCGGAGTAATTGATGACATAATCCAGCTCATCCTTTTTCAGCCTCGGATTGAAGGGCGAAATGATAAACCCCCCTTTCATCGCTGCTCCGTAGACATGCAAATATTCGAGACAATTCCAGCTGAGAACACCCAGCACATCTCCCTTTTTGATGCCGATGGATCGCAAGGCTTCTATGAGCCGGTTTACCGAAGCATTGAACTGCGAGAAGGTCATCGTCTCCTTTCCGTACTTGAATGCCTCCTCATCCGCATAAAGCAGCGCATTGCGATAAATAATGTCGGCATAGGTGCCGATGTCATACCGGGACAATTCTTTCAGTAGAAACTTTTTGGACATGATTCTCCTTTAAATTTCTCAATCCCACTATTTTTTTACACATGACTACAAGACAGATCGGGGCACTGATTTGAATGTGCGCAGCAACACACTCAATGCTTCATAAAGTGCGGTAAAACGGTTGCTATGCTAGGGAAGAAGAGGATCATAATCATGGCCGTCAAGTCGATCAAGACGAATGGGACTACGGATCGATAAATGTCCAGCATGGTCGTCTTCTCCGGCACCACCCCTTTCATCACAAAGAGACACAGACCAAGCGGCGGGGTTTTCATGCCGATCTCCATGTTGATAAGGGTCAACAACCCGAACCAGATTGGATCGAAGCCCAGTGTCTTGACGATCGGTGTGAATATCGGGAAGGTCACCATCATAATCGAGACCGGCTCCATGAAGGTCCCGAGAATGATCATGAGCATCTGCATGACGGCGATGATCGCCAGGTGGGGGAAAGGAAAACTGACCACCAATTCCACGAGCCCCCGGCTCGCACCCGTAAACGCAAGAATCTGGCTGAAGGCCGTCGAGCCGGTCAGGATCATGAGCATCATGACCGTGATCCTGAGCGTGGAATCCAACGAACTGCGCATCACCTTCCATTTGAGTTTCCCGTAGACCGCCACTACGGCGGCGGTCGTCATAACCCCCATCGCAGCCGATTCCGTCGGAGTGGCCAAGCCCGCGAAGATCAAGCCCGTGACCACGAAGATGATGACCCCGAACGGCAGGACATGGGTTGCAAGGGATTTGAACTTTTCGGACCAGGAAACGGCCTCCGGAACATAGTCGGGAGCAAGACTCGGCTGCAGCTTGCAGCGTAAAACGATATAAGCGACGTACATGCTCGCCAGCAAAAGACCCGGCACAACACCCGATAGCAGCATCTTTCCGATGGAGATCTGCATGAGCGATCCCAGCACCACGGCCAGTGCGCTCGGAGGGATGATCATCGCCAGGGCCCCGCTCATGCAGGAACCGATCGCGATGGTTTTGTGGTAGCCTCTCTTCTCCATCTCAGGAAGCAGCAGGGAGCCGAGCATAGCCGACGTGCCCATGCTGGAGCCGCTCAGGGTCGAGAAAAGGGTCCCGCCCCCGACGCTTAACAGGCACAGCCGGCCAGGGATCCGCCCCATCCATTTATCCAGGCTGTCCAGTGCGCGTATGAAGACCCCCGAATGAAACAGCAGTTCACCCATCAACACGAACAGAGGCACAGGCAAAAGAACAAAGCTGCTGATCGATGAAAAAATCGACCGTATGAACTGCTCCAGACCATGGCCGCCCCCCCAGAGAAAATAGATCCCTACCACATCCACAATCGTGAAGGCGAGAAACACCGGCAGACCGGCGGCCAGAAGGACCAGAAACGATCCGACGATCAGCACCAGAACGACATACCATTCCGCCATCAGTCGACCTCCTTCAGCCGCCTTAAATGCTGCAAGCCCTGTCGGGCAAACTGCCCCATGAGCAGGAAATAGCCAATGCTGATAAGGGCCAGAAAAAAGAATTCATACATGGTCATGGTTTTGGTGATCAAAACCCTGTTGACGTAAGAATTCCAAGCCGCAGCGGCACTGAACCAGACGACGACCGCCGAAACGAAGACACCGATGGCCGACGAAAACACCCCCAACCAACCCTGCAGCTTCGGGTTCAGGCGTTCGACAAGGATGTCTACGCCGACGTGCCCCCCCTTCTTCAGGAGCCAGGGCGCAGCCAGGAAGGTCATGGAAAAGAGGATGTATTCACATACCTCCACCGTCCAGATCAGGGGTTTAGCGAAAAAATATCGCATGAAAATTTCCACGGACATGATCAGAACGGCGCCCACCAGGAGCACCCCTCCCAGCAGCGCCAGGAAGTCGATGATCGAATCAAAAAGCCCTCTCTTCTGCATATACAAGACCCCTGTGCAGGAATGGCGGGGTGTCCACCGCAGAACACAACAGTAACTTCGACACCCCTGTCACCGGTTTCTTCAGTGTGTAAGCCGATGGAATCCGGGACGGCATGCAGCCCCGGGCAGACAGGCACCTCCCTGGCATTCGCCTTCGAACATTCAGCGTTGCTCCACGAGATAGGGCGATCGCCAGCAGTGTGAATCGACCATCGGCAACCACCCGATGCTTTGCCCATTGAGAGCGAGTCTGCCCTGGCGGCAGAGCGACACTGCAACCACTAATCCCATGGGAACACGTCTTTGGGAATCGCCTTTCTCGAGGTCAATTCCTTCAGTTTGGGGCCATATTCGGGGGCTGCCTCGATGACATATTCCCAGGTCTTGTCATAGGCGATGGCACGGAATTTCTGCGCCTCCTCCGGAGGCAAGATCAATGTTTCCATGCCAGCCTCCTTCCGGATCTTCTCCTCCGTCTGTTCGATCATCGTGTTGCGCATCGTACCGATGTATTCCATATCCTGCATCACATCCATAATCAGATCCTGGACATCCGGAGGGATCTTCTTCCACTTGTCGAGGTTGATCATGGTGGCAGGCTCCATCTGAAAGACCCCCGGCTCGATCGCGTATTTGGTCACCTCCTGCAGGCCCCAGCTGATAACCCCCACATTCGGCCACATGAAGCCATCGACGACGCCGCGCTCCATGCCCGTGTAGATCTCGGTCGGCGGGATGCTGACAGGCGTGGCGCCCAATGCCTTGATAAAAGGAATATAGAGGGGCTGGACCCTGATTTTCAGGCCCTTGATGTCCTCCACCTTCTCGATCTTCTTGTTGACAAAGAGCTTGAACGGGAGAAAGCTCTGCAGACGACCGAGGTACTTGGCGTTCGCACGCTTTTCGAAAATCTCGCACCAGAGGTCGTAGGCCCCGGTCTTGCGCTCTTCCCATTCAGCCAACTCCGTCAACCCCTTTGCCCAGGCCTCCGGCATGATCGGCTTCAGGTATCCAAACGGATAATAGAGAATCATGTCGATGGTGCCCGCCTTCAAGGCGTGGATCTGGTCGAAGCTCTGGATGACCTCCGGCCCGCCCACCCATTCGATGCGCAGTTTGCCCTCAGCCCTCTTGTTGATCTTATCCACCAGGATGGGAACGGGGTCGTTATTGAGGTGATTTTTGGGAAAACCTGTTACGGCCTTGAGTACGATCATCTCGCTTTTCGATTCGATGGCGGTTAGCCCCAGGAACAGGGTAATACAGGCGATGAGCAAAAAGACTTTCTTCATGTTTCCCTCCATTCTTTCGGTCATGCTGTCACATTGTTCGTGGAAAACAGATCTTCCCATTCAGTGATCCAGGCCGTCCGAGAACCGGATTCAGGTCCCTCGTATCTCCGTGCTGTGCATCCCCCCCCTTCAAAGCTTCGGCAATCAGCCTTTCGCAGGGCGTCTTGTCATCCCGCAACTGGTTTCCCGCCCGTCACAACTAAGGCCGCTGTTCGCAACCCATTTACAGAGAACATCGGTGCGACGCATCGCTAAAAGACCCTGCCTTCGTCGATCCAGGAAGGGAACCATTTGTAATAGTCCAGCGGAAAGGCCCTGCCAAGGCCTTCATAGCTGGCCTTCGCCAACGCGATGCCTTTCTTGTCACGGACCAGCCGTACGTAGCCTTTGCCCTCGAGATCGACGAGCACCCGGTCGAGATCCTTGTCATCCACATCGAAATAGGCCTTGATGTCCTCCCGGCTCATGTGCAGGCCGGGATTCGCCCGGTAATCCTCTGCCAGGATCTTGAGGAGGCCCTCCTCATCGATCGCAGGGGATTTTCCGGGTTCGGCCGCGGCCGGGACCGGCACGCCGAGCTCTTCATGAATCACCCTTCGGCACATCTTTAGATCCTCGGCCATCTGCTTCATGGCGGCCCGCTGGATCACCATCCTGCAGGCCTCCATGGTCCCTCCCGCGATGTTTTCCACCTTCGAGACGCCATAGATGGCCGAGACCGGGTAGAAGGGCGTCAACCCGTCCCCTCCCATGACCTGGATGGCGTCCAGGCTTGCGGCAACCGCCCCTTCACAGTTGTAGACCTTAGCCACATTGGACTCGAGGGTGATATCCCAGCCGAGGTCCCACAGGTAGGCCGTGTAATAGGTGAGCAGCCGGGAGATCTTCACGCGGCTCACCATATCGGCTATCTTGAACTGGTTGTTGACGAAGCTGATGGTGGGCCGGCCGAACTGGACCCGCCGCTCGGCGTAGGGAACCGCATTACGGAGAAGTTCGCCCATCCAGGCCGCGGTCTGCGCGCAGATCAGCGTACGTTCAAAATTGAGGCCGGCCGTCATGATGGACCAGCCCTGCCCCTCCTCGCCAAGGACCTGGTCCTTGGGGACGGGAACGTCCTTGAAATCGAGCGCCCCGTTCTGGATGTTTTCGAAGCCTATAATCTCGTTGATTTTTTCGACCGAGAAGCCGGGGGAACCCTTCTCGACGACGAAGGCCGTCAAGTGCCGGTACCGTTTTCTGTCTTCGGGATTTTCGCTTGTCCGTGCATAAACCATGTAGCGTTGGGCCACGCCCGCGGAGACGATGTAGCGCTTTTTCCCGTTGAGGAGATAAACATCTCCCTCGCGCCGGGCCGTCATTTCAATGGCTGCCGCATCGGTGCCCGCGACGGGCTCCGTTATGACGATGGCCCCCATCTCTCCCCGTGCGATGCGGGGGAGGAAGCGCTTTTTCTGCTCTTCCGAGCCGAACTCGATGATCTGACGGAGTCCGCCGAGCATGTTTCCAATGAAGACGCGGCCCGGTCCGGGCATGCGGCTGAAGGCCTCGGCGGCGATGCACGCCCCCGTCGCACCCAGCCCCAGGCCGCCGTACTCCCTGGGGACACCGGCGCCGGTGAATCCCCTTTCACCGATCTTCTCGAAGATGTCCCAAGGGAACTCCCGCTTCCACCGGGATTCCGCATCCCGCGGCATGAGTTCACGAACAAAGGCGTGGGCCTCTTCTGCAAACGCCTTCTGCTCATCCGTCCACCATGGATAAATGTCCATCATCATCCTCCTCCTATTGTTTCCGGTTCCGCAGGGCCATCACCACCTTCTCGGGGGTCAGCGGCTGCTCCTTGAACCAGATGCCGGTTGCATGGCGGATCGCCGTGAAGACAGACGGCGGGGTGCTTACAATGGCCCCTTCGGAGGCCTCCTTGGCGCCGAACGGACCCGATGGGTCGTCCGTCAGGATGTCGATGACCTCGATCCTGGGGATGTCCGGGGCGAGCGGCATCTTGTAGTCCGCCAGGTTCGGGTTGAGGGTCCTGCCGTGGTCCATCCGGAACTCCTCGTAGAGCGCCTGCCCCATGCCCTGGATCGCCGCCCCCTGGTTTTGCGCCTCCACATTGACGGGGTTCAGCGGTCTGCCGCAGTCGTGTGCAATCACCATGTCCGTGCAGCGGATAAAGCCGGTCTCGAGGTCCACATCCACCTCGGTCAACTGGGACGTGAAACTGTAAGAAGTGCCGCAGTTGCCGATCCCCTTCTCGAAGTCGAGCACGTCGATGCCGTAATCGGAATACCCTTTCCCGATGATGACCGCGCCCGAGCCTGAATAGCAGGCGATCTTCGCGAGCTGATCGAAGGGCATGGTCTTTTCGGGGGATCCGGCTACGCTGACCATGCGATTCTTGAAAACGATGTCCTCCGGGTTCGCCTCCCACTCCCGTGCGGCGAAGCGGGCCAATTGATCCTTGACGTCGATCGCCGCGCGGCGGGCCGCCTCGCCGGCGAGCACCGTGACCCGGCTGCCGTAGCTCCCCGCATCGCAGGGTGTCACGGCCGTATCAACGCGTTTGATGTCCACGTCTTCCATCCCGACACCGAGTTCCTCGGCCACGATCTGGCAGAGCACCGTGTCGGAACCCTGCCCGCAGTCCGTCGCTCCCGTGAGGTAGTCGATCGTCCCGTCCTCGCACAGCCGCAGAACGGCCGCGCAAGACTGGTGGCCGCGCTGGCGGGCGCCGCCGAGATAGGATGTGGCGGACATGCCGGTGCCATGAACCACGGGTCCGCTCCCTTTCCGCTGGTCCCTGTTTTTCCAGGAATCGCTTGCGGCCAGGGTCTGGATCCCTTCCACCAGCCCGCAGGACTTGACGGTGACCTTGTTCACCGTCTCGTGTGGCGCCGTAATGGCGTTTTTGAGCCGCACGGCCACTGGGTCGATGCCGAGTTGCTCGGCCATCATCTCCATCTGGAGTTCGGCGGCGAATCGGGTGTGCGTGACGCCATGCCCGCGCATGGCGGCGCCGATCGGATTGTTGGTGTAGATGCGGTAGGCGTCGTGTTTGAAGTTGGGCAGTTTGTAAGGAAGAGTGCTCATGGACCCGGTCAGGTACATGGTGAGCGGGCCGATAGCGGTGTGGGCCCCGCCGTCGGCGATGACCCGGCTGTGCATGGCCGTGATGGTGCCGTCCTTCTTCATCCCCATCTTGTTGTAAACGATCATGTTGTGGCGCCGGCGGCAGGTCATGAGGACCTCTTCCATCGTGTAGACGAACTTCACCGGCTTGCCGGTCCGCTTCGAGAAAAGGACCGAGCAGAAATCGCCCGCCAGGGAGTCGTTCTTCGTTCCGCCGAAGCCCCCACCGATGAAAGGCTGGATCACTCTGACCTTGCTGAGCGGGAGGTTGAAGCAGGCCGCCAGGTGCCGATAGACAAAATAAGGGCTCTGTTTGGCCGCCCAGATGGTGATGCCCGATGAGTCATACATCGCCACTGCGGCGGGCGGCTCCAGGTAGCCGGTAATGACCCGGCCGGTCACGAAGCGGTCTTCGTGGACGAGGTCGGCTTCTCGGAAGCCCTTTTCGACGTCGCCGAAATCCATGTGGAAGTCCCAGCTGACATTGTTTTTCACATGGTCATAGAGCTGCGGAGCACCGTCTTCCATGGCTTTTTCCGGGTCGAACACGCCGGGAAGCGGTTCATACTCCACCTGAATCAGCTGGGCCGCCTGCTCGGCGGTGTCCTCGTCAACGGCGGCCACCGCCGCGACGGCCTCGCCAAGATACCGCACCCGCTCGGCTGCCAGAGGCTCCTCCTCGCGGGTCTTGGGCATCCAGCCCCATTTCCACCCTTTGAAATCCTTCCCTGTCAGGACGTCCTTGACCCCCGGAAGCCGCGCGGCACGGCTCGTATCGATGTTCAGGATCCTGGCATGGGCGTGCGGGCTTCTGACGATCTTGCACCAGAGCATCCCTGGCATCTCATAGTCCGCGGCGTATTTGGCCTCCCCGGTGACCTTGGCGAGGGCGTCCACCCGGGGCATCCGTTTCCCGATTACAGTAAAGTCCTGCATGTTTACTCCCCCCCTTTCATGAGCTCGGCGGCAGCCTGGATGGACTCGATGACCTTGGTATACCCGGTGCATCGGCAAAAATTCCCGGCGATGCCTTCTCTGATCTCCCCGGAAGACGGTGATCCATTGCGATCCAGAAGGGATTTGGCGGACATGATCATCCCGGAGGTGCAAAACCCGCACTGCATCCCGGAGTGCTCCACGAAGGCCTCCTGGAGCGGGTGCAGCTTGTCCCCTTCTTTCAAACCCTCGATGGTCGTAATCTCCTGACCGTCCGCCTCCACCGCCGGCACGAGACAGCTGTTGACGGCCCGGCCGCCCATGATGACCGTGCACGCGCCGCACTCCCCCAGCCCACAGCCCTCCTTGGCGCCGGTCAACTTGAGCTCCTCACGAATGAGCTCGAGGAGGGTGCGATGGGGCGCAACCCTCAACGTGTGTGATTCGCCGTTGATGACGAATTGGATTTCCTTCAGTTCCATCGTTCGCTCTCCCTTTGTCGGTTTGGTTTTCATATGGAAACGGCGTGGCGGATGAGCCCCGATTCAAATCCGCAGCCCTAGGCTGCGAGGGTGCCGAAGCCCGACAACCGCCTTCGGACAAGGCCCGGGCTCCATCGGCCGCGGCGAGAAATTCGTTCTGGCCCCCTCCCCCTCTGGAAAGGCAGGAAGACACGACGTCCGATTCAAAGAATTCGGTTTTTCTGTGTGCGGCGAAGAAGTCAATGCCCTGCTTCATCCTTGACTCGAGGACACCTGTCTCAGGGCCCGTTTGACCAGGACCTCCACCATCAAGCGGCGGTACTCAGCCGATGCACGGTGGTCGTCGATCGGTCTCGATTCATCGGCGGCGATTCTCGCCGCCTCTGCAATCACCTCATCGCTCACGGCCTGGCCCTCGAGGAACGTCTCACATCGGCCGGCCCGGATCGGTGTGGGAGCGACAGCGCCCAGCCCCACGCGGACTTTCGAGAACACCGCATCGCGCGTCTCCGCCAAAGCGGCTACGCCTACAACGGCTAGATCCATGCGGCTGCGGGGTGAGAGTTTGATGTAGACGCCTCGCCCTTCAGCCGGGGGGACCTGAATCTCTTTGACAAGTTCATCCCGCTCGAGAACTGTCTTCCCCGGACCGGTGAAAAATCGATTCAGTTCGACGACCCGCTCACCACGAGGGCCGACGCATAGGACCCGCGCCTCCAGGCAAAGCAGCGCCGGAGCAGAATCCGCGGAGGGAACGGCATTGCAGAGATTCCCGACGATGGTTCCGCGGTTGCGGATCTGATGGGAGGCGATGCTGAAGGCGGCTTGGTGCAGCATAGGAAAACGGACTTTCACTGCTTCGGACTCTGCAACAGCATTGATCGAGGCAAGAGCGCCGATGCGCAAACCTCCGTCCTTTTCAGCGGTGACATAGTCGAGGCCCATCACGCCCTTCAGATCGATCAGGGTTTGAGGCACCGGGTCGGTTCTCCGTTTGATTTTCGGTAACACGTCCGTGCCGCCTGCATAGACACGGAACGTTCCGACAGGATTCCCCTGCATAAAAGCCAATGCTTCTTCGATTCCCTCGGGTTTGAGGTAGTCGAATGGCGGCAGCCGTCTGAAAAAAAGTGTCATAATCCTGCTCCTCCATTATCAATGTGAAATGCTGCAAATTTCCGTAGTCTGCTCCAGAGATGTGGAAAGCAATCCCGGAACATTTCCCGACCCCGGTTCAGCCTCCGCCGAGCGGCGTCAAACAGATATCGAGCCAATCACCATCCTCGATCACCGTGCGCAATCCCTTCGGATAGAAAGCGATATCCTTTCCACGGAGCGTCAGTTCGATGTCGGGTCTGAGTTTCTCCCCTTCGGCATCGATCAGAATAAACCCGCTCTCTCTTTCAACGCGGTGCAGGAGATCGGCCACGGTATACGCCCCATCCGAAATCTCCAGATCCCCGAACCCTGCCTCCCGGCGAAGAAAATTGGTTGAAAGTCTTATCCTTTTAGGCATATCGACCGTTCCTTTGGGCCTGCCGTTTTCTGAAGATCTCAGATAGCATGTCACAGAAGGGTTGAGACCGGCCGCCCGGTCGGTCCAGGGCCAAAAAATAATGTGGTTGTATTTTTTCTTTAAATCGCACCACATGAGAAATATTCGATTCGCCTTCTAAAGCACTAACACATCCACACATGACTTATTTCGACAACCCCCGCAGAAAGATTTCAACATAGGTATCGGCTAATTCACGGGCTGATTCCTGCCGGGAATAATCGAACCAGTAGAAGATCCAACTGCACATCCCCAAGGCGCCGAAAGTCGCAAAAGTCATGTTCACATCCTTGGCTTTTCCCGTGGCCTTCATTTCGAGAAGGGCATTTCGGATCAAGTCGAAGCCTCTTCTCCAAACGCGGTCGATCCTGGCGCGGTGCGTCCTCGCAAGATTTTGGGTTTCATGAACAAGCAGCCGGACGGAGGGATCCTGAGTCATAGCATGCAGGATGTACTCCCGCATGAAAAACGCGACTCGTTCCGTCGGCTCCGCGATTTTCTCCGCCTTTTCCAGCACAGGAATGAACATCCGCTCCATCTGCCTTTCATGAATCTGAAAAAGGAGTTCTTCCTTGCTGCTGAAATAATGGTACAGCCCGGCCTTGCTCAAGCCCAATGCCTTGGCGACATGCGACAAAGGGGTTTGCTCATAGCCATCCCTCAGAAACAGCTCAAGCGCCTTGTCACAGATTTCGTCCCGTTTATCCAATTCAAGATCCTGTCATTTGTTCTATCAGGTAACCACAAGAGCGTCTTTTAACACCGCCAAAAGCCAAGCAGACAAACCCCAAGGAATCGTCCACCAGCCTTGCAAAATCACCTACCGGCCGCACGGTCGGTAGTATCCCCTATATCTCTCCATATGTCAAGCAAAAAACACTTAACGGGTCGGACCAGGCTAACACGCTAATTACAATACAAAAACAATGATTTTTGGGTCCTTTTACTTGCTTAAATGCCCCATTTTCACTCCAAAAAGTCAATTTTAAGCGTTGGGCTATAGGACATCACATTTCCACTCTAAGAGGGATAAAATTTTGGCTCATCCGATTAAAGCCTACTTCGCCTCGTGCAGGACCATGATCTTGAGCTTGAAAAAGTCCATATCCATGAACCCATATATCTGTTTCCGGAGTGTTTTGTTTTATTGTCAATATACAAAGATGCGCATAAACCAATAGCAGCTTTTCGTCTGATATATATAAATGCTTATTTTTTAAATAATTTATAACATTTCAATCAATTTTCTCCCTATTATAAGCAGCGTGGAAGTCTATCTACGGCATGACGAAATTCGTCAGGGATGGAAACTGCAGGCTGTTAAATCAGCTTTTTGGCCCCTAAAAACGTACATCTAACTCATAAGAACAACCTTTTTTTGGCAATATAACAGTGTAATTTCAAATACATAGTTTGGTCCGACCCCGATCGAGCAGTTCACGAAGGGCGCGCTGGGGGCCAGGTTCGCCGTGCACCAGTTTCACGGCGCCAGGTTGGACGGCTTTTACCCATTCGAGCAATTCCTGCTGATCTGCGTGGCCGGAGTATCCGCCGAGCTGGTGGACGGCGGCCAGCACGGGGACAGCCTCGCCATCCAGCTCAACCTCGCGCTTGGCCCCTTCGAGGGTCTCGAGTATGACTCTCCCGGGCGTTCCGGCGGCCTGATACCCCACAAACAGGATATCAGTGGCAGGGTCGGGCAGATAAGCCTTGAGATGGTCGATGATGCGGCCGCCCGTACACATGCCGCTGCCGGCGATTACAATGGCCGGCCCCTTGAACTCCAGCAGCCTCTGATGCTCTTGATAGGTATCCACCCCGTATAGTCGATCGAAGCTGAGGGGATGATCGCCCTGTTTTAGGAGACCCTTGGCCTCGTCGCTCCAATACTCCGAAAGCTCGGCATGGATTCGGGTGATCTTAAGGCCGAGCGGGGTATCGATGCATACCGGCACACGACTGCCTTTCGCAGAAAAAGCGCCCGCTGGATTCGAAAACAGGCGGTCCATGTCATAGATCAGTTCCTGGGTACGCCCCAATGCGAAGGCGGGAATGAGGACTTTGCCGTTATCGGATAAGGCCCGCTGGAGAATATTCTGCAATTGCTGGAGGCGTTGGGTGCGATCCTCGTGGCGGCGGTCGCCGTAAGTCGATTCGAGCACCAGCAGATCACAGGGTGCCGGTATATCCGGATCAGGCAGAATGGGCGTGCCGCGAGCGCCGAGATCCCCTGAAAAAACGATGCCTTCGCCACCCGGAAGGTCGAAACGGATCCAGCACGAGCCAAGAATGTGTCCGGAACGCCCAAGAGTAAAACGGATGCCTTTGCGTAAATCGAAGGTCTCTTGGTACTCGAACCCCCAGCAAAGGTCATCCAGGTCCTCGAGCAGATGCTCTTTTTGACGCCGTGACAAATGGGTGAAGGTCAAGGCGTCTTCGAGCATCGGCTCCAGCAGCGCCTTGGTGGCGTGGGTGCAAAGAATCTCCCCCCGGAATCCGCGCTGGATCAGCTCAAGCACCCGCCCGATGTGATCGATATGTGCGTGCGTAAGGAATAAAAATGGAATATCCGCCGGATGCACAGGCCATTGATCCATAGGTACGACCGTATCGGCCCCTTGTGTCGATCCACAGTCGATGAGGATGGCGATTCCGCTGGCCTGGAGCAGATGACAAGATCCGGTGACCGTCTTTTCGCCGCCGAGATGGGTGATTCGTGCATTTTGCATCGATCTTTTTTTATCTCCATTTATTGAACAATCAGTTAAAATGCACTGCAGCGATTGAAGAAATTCTTTTAGGAGGCGCCATCACCTCCACCATGGGACTCCGGGCGGGGTGAGAAGTGGGTCGATTTCATTCAACTATGGATTGCCTGTCACCTGGCTTGGAGGAAAATCCTTGAAAATCAGTCCTTCCGAAACACCCCGGCTTCCACTTCGATCCGACGGAAAACTTACTCGGGCCTCCACGAAATCAAGTGGGACACTGATTGCGATCCTTTTCGTACTCCTATGGAGCACCGGTTTTATCGGCGCCAAATTCGGACTGCCCTATGCCGAACCTTTTACCTTCCTCCTGATAAGATTCTGGCTGGTGGCCGCCATTTTATTGGTGCTATCCCTCGTCACCCGTGCCACGTGGCCTCGAAGCCCCCGGGAAATCATTCACCTCCTCGTAGCCGGCCTCCTCATTCACGCCGTCTTCTTGAGCGGGGTCTTTTCATGCATTTATAGCGGTGTCCCGGCTGGCATCACTGCTCTCATCGTAGGGATGCAGCCTGTGCTGACCGCCATCGCAGCCGGACCGCTGCTGGGCGAAGCAGTGCGCCGCCGCCAATGGCTGGGCCTGGTGCTCGGAATGATCGGAGTAGCCCTGACCGTACAAAACAAACTGCTCCTCGGCCCTGATTACACCAAAGGCTTTCTCTGGAGCGGTGCAGCACTCCTGGGAATCACCGCCGGAACCCTCTATCAGAAAAGATTCTGCAGCATGAACGATCTTCGAACAGGCACCTTCGTTCAATACTTCGGAGCCGGCATCGCACTGTCGGTGGCAGCGCCCTTGTCCGAATCGATGGCGGTCGCCTGGACCGGAGAATTCCTTTTTGCACTCCTCTGGCTCAGCCTCGTCCTGTCCGTTGGGGCGATCTTCCTCCTGTACACGCTTATCCGCAAGGGGAAGGCATCCTCGGTGGCAGGCCTTTTCTACCTCGTTCCGCCCTGCACCGCTCTGATCGCCTATTTTCTGTTCGGAGAAACCCTTACCCTGTCTTCCGTCTGTGGCATGATTATCGCCGTCATCGGGGTCGCGCTCGTCATCCGATGACGAAGAACTACGAAAGAGACGGGCGCAGCCACTTTGCCCCTGTCTTAAAGCCTCCAAAAGCCCCTCAAAAACCCTCTTCTAAGGCCGAAAAAAGCCCTTTTTTGGCGGGAAAACAATTCGCTTTCAAATAGATAGCTTGGTCCGACCCCATTAAGAGTACTGGGTGGCGAGGATGTCGGCAACGGAATCGTCGAAAAGTTCGCGCTTCTGGATGCGGTCGAAGGTGGCGATGAGGTCGGGGGCGCGGACGCGGTGCTTGCGCTCCCGCTGATAGTCTTCGACGATCCGGCCGCGGTGCATCATGACGATCCGGTCGGGAAGGTCGACGGCCTGCTGCATGGAGTGGGTCACCATCAGGGAGGTCAGGTTCTGTTCGTCGATGATTTGCCTGGTCAGCTCCGCCACCTTAGCGGCGCTCTTCGGGTCGAGGGCCGCCGTATGTTCATCCAGGAGCAGGAGCTTCGGGCGTGTCCAGGTGGCCATGAGGAGGGTCAGGGCCTGCCGCTGCCCGCCCGACAGGGTCCCGATCGGGTTGTCGAGCCGGTCTTCGAGGCCCATCTTCAGGGTGCGGACCCTGTCGGCAACCGCATCGCGGAAGCCGCGGGTGACGGCCCGGCGCAGGGGCCTGTGCCCCCCCCGCTTGATGGCGATGGCGATATTCTCCGCGATCGTCATGTCCGCCGCGGTCCCGGCGAAGGGGTTCTGGAAAACGCGGCCAATGAAGGCGGCCCGCCGGTATTCCGGCCAGCGGGTCATATTGTGGCCGTCCAGCAGGATCTGCCCGGCATCGAGCTCGAAGGTGCCCGCGACCGCGTTGAGGAGGGTGCTCTTCCCGGAGCCGTTCGTGCCGATGATGGCGGTGAAGGACCCGGCTTCGATGTGGACGCTCACATCCTGAAGTGCCTTGACCTCATTGGCCGTGTTAGGGAAGAAGGTTTTCGAGACCCCATCGATCTCAAGCATGGCGGAGCCCTCCTGTGATCTTCCGGGCGAGGGAACGGAACCATCCCGGGGCCACCAGCGCCGCGAAGACGAAAAAGGCCGTGACCAGCTTGAGGTCGTTCGGGTTGAGGCCCCAGCGGAGGGCGATCGCGATGAGGAGCCTGAACAGGATCGTGCCGAGGACCACGCCGGTGATGGTCAGGCCGATCCCGGTCCGCCCCACGAGCGCCTCCCCGATGATGATGCTCGCCAGCCCCCAGACCATCATCCCGATGCCCATCTGGACGTCGGCGAAACCCTGGTACTGGGCCAGCAGCGAACCGGACAGCGCCACCAGACCGTTGGCCATCGCCAGACTGACCACCACCATCGTCTGGTTGTTCACCCCCTGCGCGCGGACCATCTGCGGATTGCCGCCCGCGGCGCGCAGGGCGGTGCCGTAATGGGTGAGGAGGAAACGGTAGAGCAGCACCCCGATCAACAGACAAATGACCGCGCTGCTCGCAAAGACGGCCAGATCGCCCAAGGGCACGTGCCATCCGAAAAGATCCACCCGGAAGGCGCCACCGCCCAGACCGCCCAGAATACGCTCGATACCGCTCGACACGGTCTCCACATCCAGGAGCGGGATGTTGCTCCGCCCCATGATGCGCAGGTTGATGGAATAGAGCGCCGTCATGACGAGGATGCCCGAGAGGATCTCCTGGATCTTGAACCGGGCGTGCAGGAGCCCCGTGACCGCGCCCGCCGCAGATCCGGCGGCGAGCGATGCCAGGGCCGCCAGCCATGGAGACCAGCCCCGAACGATGAGGACGGCCGAAATGGTGGCCCCCAGGGTGATGGAACCGTCCACCGTGATGTCGGTGAATCGGATCATCCGGAAACTGATGAGCATCCCGAGCGAGAGCAGCGCGAGGATGAGCCCCATGGTAAAGGCGCCGATCACCAGACTCATGACAACACCTCCGGGTTTTCGAGAGGTCCAAACCAGCAGGCCCCGCGGATGAGGGCGCTTTCCCCCAGACCGACCGCCGGGCGCGCGTCATCGACGAGGTGCATCACCGCGAGGGGAGGCGGGCCGCTGAAGCATTTCCGGACCGTCGGCTCGAGGGCGATCCGGCCGTTTTGCAGCGGCTGATAGGGGAAGACCGCCGCGTGGACGTGGATGGCGGCATCCGGATTCGAGGGCAAAGGCGCCAGCAGACCCCCGCCGCGAGCCCCCTCCTGCCTGCAGACGATGCCTGCCAGGAGCGCCAACTGGTGCGCGTGCGACCGCTCGCCGCAGAAGCTGATCCACTCGCGGATCTCGGGAAAGGCGATCTCCCGCTCCACGTCGAGCTCTCCAGGGGACCGGATGAGGGCCGCGCCCACCAGGCCCTCGACCTCCCCGATGGCGACGAAGCCCGCCGCCCGCCCGCGCGTGCGGGCCAGGATGTGCCCCATAAGGGCCGAAACCGTGCAGAAAGGAGTCTTTTCAGAAGGCGCAAAGCGGATGAGCCGCCCCATCGCACCGCTGAAGCCGAGGCATTGGATGCAATGCATCTCAGGGACGTAATCCCCTTCCGAAATGAGATAATCCGGGTGCCCCTGTTCATCCGGAGGCTGGTATACGACGTTTCCGGCGGCCGCCACGAACTCCCCGAACTGGCCTCGGGCCGACTCGAAATCCGCGGCCGAACTCCCGATCCCGAGCGCGCAGACATCTCCTGGGAAGACGACTCTCTTGCAGTCCGCCGCCTCCACCCGCCGCCAGGGACGCCAGCCCGCCGTCCGGAAGAGCGTCAGGGAGGCGCCCTCTTCCAGCGTGAACTCCTGGAGGACTGCATCTTCCGCCGCTTCGGTCGGGCTTGCCGTTTCCGAAGGCGGCATGTCCTCCGGCGGACCGTCCGCGAGGAGAACCTGAAACCCGGCCGTTCGCAGGACCTGCCCGACGAAGTCGCCGGGGTGGACGATCCGGAAGCTGCCCTGGACGGTGTTCAACGCCTTGTAGATCTGAAGCAGGGACCGGATGCCGGCCGAGCTCAGGAACGCGAGCCCCGAGGCGTCCACGACCATGTGGTGGCAGCCGTTCCGGATGTGTCCGAGCAGGGTGTCGGTGAAAAAGTCCGCCCAGGATGCGTCGAGCTTCCCCTCGGCCGTGACGAGCAGGTATTTCCCCCGTGTTTCATGCCGCAGATTCATCGAACCTCCTCCTGGTCAATCGGACGCGGGGTAAAGAGCGGCCTTCTGCATTGTTTCCGCGCTCAGATGGAGCCCGAACCGACGGACCAGGTCGGAATTGACGACCAGCTTCTCCGAACGGGTGTTGCTGAAGGGGATGTCTTTCGGATCTTCGCCGCGCAGGATGCGCACGGCGATCTCGGCCGCCTCCAGCCCGGCGTCGTAATAATCCCGGGCAAGGGCCACCACACCCCCCTCTTTCATCTGGTCGGTGTCGAACACGAAGACGGGCAGGTCCCTTTCACCGGCCTTGCGGGCGATCAGAGCGAAACCGGGCCGGGTCAGGTTGTCCGGGATCTGCACCAGGGCCTGAATGTCCTTGCCGCACAGATCGACGGCCCCCTGCGCCACTTCGGCGCTGCTCGTCACCGGGACGGAGACCAGTTCGATGCCCTCCTTTTCGAGGGCCTCGGCCAGCGCGTCCTTGTAGAATACGCTGTTGACCTCGGCAGGGGTGAAAAGCGTCCCCGCCCGCCGGATCCCCGGCAGACTCTCCCTGACGATCCGGGCCATCCCCTCGAAGGGAGAACGGGTGGTGATGCCGGTCACGTTCGGCAGGTGATCCGTCTCGCTCTTCCCCGCCCCGGCGGCGACCCCGTCCCCCACCCCCGTAAAAACGATCTTCGTCTCAGGACCGGCCTGGCGCAGCGCCGCCTGCAGGGTCGGCGTCGACACCGCCATGAGCAGGTCGACGCGGTCCGCCCTGACGGCCGTCATGATGCTCGAAAGGGTCGACATATCCCCCTGGGCGTTGAACTCGCGCAGCGTATAGTCCCGGTTTTCGACGAGGCCGGCCTTCTTGAGCCCGTCGAGGAGCCCGTTGCGGCAGTGCTCCGACGAGTACGTCTCGCAGTAGAGGACGAGGCGGAGCTTGAAGGGCGTCCTGCCTCCGGAGACGGTCTTTTCCACCGGCTCGACGCGCGAGTGGGCCGCGGTGGGCCGAACCGGCAGCCGGGAGGGAGACACACCGGCCAGGACCTTCGCAGCCAGGCGACCGGACTGCCGCCCCCACTCGAAATAACTGTCCCCTACACCGCCGCTCGCCCCTTCAGCGATCAGCGCCATATCGGTGACGTAGATCGGGACGCCGGCGGCCTGGGCCACCTTCAGGATCGCCTTGAACCCCGTCGTGACCAGATTGTCCGCCGAAAGGACGATCGCCCGGGCGCCGCGGTCGATGACCGCCTGCGTGGCCATCGACAGTTCGGAGACGGTGGACGCCGTGGCCTCGAGAATGCGGACGCGCTGCTCCTCGCAGGCCTTCCTGAGCCGCTTCACGGAGATCAGGGCGTTCATCTGGGACGGGTCGTAAATGATCGCTACGGCGCCGAGGGCCGGATCGTGCCGTCTCGCCATCTCGAGCACCTGATCCAGCGGGGGATCGTCGTGGACGCCACACACGTTGCCGGGACGGCCGTCCTTGAAGAGGCCGAGTTCGTTCGGGTCGCTCGCAACCGTGAAAACGAGGGGGCACTCGAAACGCTTCTGAACGGCAGCGATGAGGACAGGGGAAGAAACGGTGACGATCACCTCGGGTTTGTCCATCCGCACCCTGTCCAGGATCTGCGGCAGCTGAGACATGTCGCCTTGCGCGCAGTAGGACCTCATCCGGAAGTCGACCCCGTCGCGCAGACCCATCTCGGACAAGGCGGTTTTGACACCCTGGATGGCCTGGTCGAGGGCGGGGTTCTCCACGAGGTTGACCAGAGCGAGCGTCGCCGGGGCCTCTCCGCTCGAACGGACATGGAAAAACCGGTCGGCCCGCTCGAGGAGTTCGAACGGGACGGTGACGCCCGCCTCCCGCGCCGCAGCCAGATCGAGGGCCAGCTCGTTCTTTTCGCACGGGGCGAAGGGGATGCCGGCGGGGGACTCCCCCAAGAGAACCCGCGCGGTCAGGGCGGCGATCTCCCGGCCGTAGTCGTAGGGGCCGGGCGCACAGGACAGGACGGCCCCCGTTCCCATGAGCGAGACGTCCTCGGCGATGACCGGGATGCCCTCCGCGCGGCAGGCCTTCGTGATGGCGGGCATTGCGTTTACGATCGTGTTGTCGCCCATGGCGAACACGAGATCGACGCCTTTCGCCAGGAGTCCGCGCATCCCCTCGGGAACTTCGCTCGGGTGGTTGACCGCGACGGTCACGAATTCAATCCGGCAGCCGTCCAGGATCCGCTTGAGGTTGTCCACCTCTTTGAGCGAGTTGGGCTCCGAGGGGTTGAAGAGCGCGCCGATGCGTCCGGCCTCCGGAAACAGCCTGCGCGCCCACACGAATAGTTCTTCGGCAGGCATCAACTGAACGATCCCGGTCACGTTGGGCAGGTGGTCATCGAAGCTTTTTCCCGCGCCGCCTTCGAGCGGCGCGGAGACGATGCCGAAAACGATGTTCGTGTCCCTCCCGGTCTGGGCGATGGCGCTGCTGAGGCAGGCCGTGGTCATGACGACGAGCACGTCCGGCCGCTGACGCAGGAGGTCGGCCGTCGTCTGATTCAGGAAAGACATGTCGCCGTTGGCGTGCTGGGCCGACAGGGTCAGGTTGTCTCCTTCCACGAAGCCCAGGTCCCGCATGCCGTCCTTGAAACCGTTGATGGCCATGTCGAAAATGGGGGCGGGAACGAAATAACTCAGGCCAATGTGATACGACTTGCCGGTCTCTGGACCGGCGGGTCTTGCGTCGGGGCCTCCGCCCTGCTCTTCCAGGAGTGCTTGAACGGAGGGCGCGAGGGACCACTGTCCGCCCAGTCTTGCCAGGACCTCCCGATTGAGGCG
This sequence comes from uncultured Desulfatiglans sp., assembly GCA_900498135.1. NCBI lineage: Bacteria > Pseudomonadati > Thermodesulfobacteriota > Desulfobacteria > Desulfatiglandales > Desulfatiglandaceae > Desulfatiglans > uncultured Desulfatiglans sp. The sequence goes on along the minus strand of LR026961.1, from coordinate 3,270,148 downwards.
AAGCATGTCCGGAATGACATTCTCGATACGGAAGGCCGACGGGCTTTTTCCTTCGAGGATGTCCGCCGCGATGTCGGCCGTGTAGCGGCCGACGGTGAAGTAGTCGGCCCCCATCCCGAACAGCGCACCCTTTTCGGCGTCGGTCGGATCATTGGTGAAGACGGGGATGCCGGCCTCGTCGGCGAGGCTGATGATGAGCCGGATGGATGCGTTGGCCACGGTGTCCCCCCCGATCCAGACGGCGTCCGGCTTCTTGGTCATCAATGAGCGGGCGGCCTCGGAGACCTCGGAGGTGTTGGCGGCAACCGCTTCGACGAGATCGATCCCCAGGTCGCGGCAGATGTCGCGGGCCTGGACGAGGCAGGCCTCCGAGCACCGTTCGCCCGGGTTCCAGACCACTCCGAGGCGTTCTAGAGCCGGGTTCATGTCATGCGCGATCTGAATGGCGCGCCGGACGGGCTGGAACGTGCCGATGCCCGCCATGTAGGGCGGGTGCTGCTGCGGCTCCGGACCCTCGATGCCGACACCGGCGCCGTAAGGGTCGGTGACGGCACCGAACACGTGGGTCTTCTTCCGCGTGAGATTGGCCTTGGAAAAGGTCTGCAGAGCGACGGTGCTCGAGGTGATGACGAGTTCATAGGGTCCGTTGGCGATTTCCCGGGCGATGGCGTTGGCTGTGCTGACATCCCCATGCGCATTGAAGAGACGGATGTTCCGGTTGCCGGGCGCGCAGAAGCCCCGCTCCTTCAGCCGGTAGAGGATCCCGGTGATGTGGTCGTCCAGGAGAGGCGTCGAAGTGAGCTGCATGACCGCGAGCGCGGGGTAGGTGCGCGTCCGGCGGCTCCCATCCTGCACGCGCTGTTCACGGTCTGAGAACAGCAGGATCGAGGAAGCCGCAGCAATGAGGGCAACGACGAGCCACAGTTGTTTGATCGCGTTTTTCATGGTTCTCCCGTGCGTGCGTTGGGCAGCGCCAGCCATCCGGCATGGGTGGGCTGACGTTCTGCTCCTGTCTTATTCTGCAATCGCCTTCATCTGTCAAGGGGCATGACGCAGTTTCCGGGGTCGGTGCCACAGCAAAGGACGGGAATGACGCAGCCCGAAGGATCAATCGTGCGGCTCATGCGAAGGATCCCCCGAGACGAACCAGTCCCAGACGCACTCCTTCCACCGTTCGATGTCATCCCGGCACGACGAGGCCGAGGCCTCCCATCCGCAGGACCTGCAGACCACCCTGGCCGCCGCTCAGCGGCCGACGATCTCTGCAGCGGCCCCGCAGCGACGGCACGTCAGTTTGGGCTCCTTTTCCACGCCTTCGACCTTCCTTTGCTCGGATCAAGAATGCGATCCAATCATTGCCCTGTTTTATTGTTTATCATTTATAATGCGTTGCCCGTCGCGCTCAATGGCCTCACGGCCTCTCCTTGCGTCCCTTGAATATGTCTGCCAGGGGCGTCGAAAAGGCGACCTCGGGCTGAAACCGCATATACGCGGGAACAGGATACCGGATGCCTTTTTCGTGCGTCCTCTCAAGCCCTTCTACCAGCTCCGCCAGGCGCGCGGCATGGATGGCCATCACCATCTCATGGTCCTGGCAGGCGGCCCACACACGGTCGCCGTTTCCCGGCACCACGACCTTCGCATCCTGGTCTAGCCAGGCGCCGATGACCCCTTCCGTGCAAGAAGCCGCCCGGCCCGAAAAAGATCCCTGGATGGGTTCGCCGCTCAGGAACGTGCACCCGTGGATCAGGCGCATCAACTGCGCCGGGTTGACGTAGACGAGCACCACGTCGGGCGGCATGACGGCCTTCTCGAGCGGAGAATACAGAACGATGGGATCGTGCTCCGCTTCGAGCAGGCGAAACCCCTCGAACATCCGGACGGCGGATGCATCGTTCGCCGCATAGTTCATGCGGGTGAAAAAATCAACGGGTCCGGCCGGATCGCCCACTCTCTCCCACCCGTAGGTGTGCGCGGCGATCGCGCAGCCGACATCTACGCGTGTGAACGCGACCGTCCACCCATAGAGCCGCGCCATAGCAGCCCCCTGGCACGGGGCCATTTTCACACCGAGGTCGCGCAGCGGCCTGCGGGCCTTCTGAGGGATCTGGTCCTCCTTCGCCAGGAAGCTCACCGCCACGGGCATGGTGGACGGATTGATCCGCTCCCTGAGCTTCCGCCCCATCTCTATCCACTCGTTCATCGCTCCCCTGCTCCTTTCATTCGAAGAGAGTTCTGGACATAAGCTGCCGCGCCGGATGCTTTTCCGGAGCGCTACTATAGGGTTTCCATCCGCGAATGAGGATTGGAAACCGGGTTCTACCGGGAAATCATTTCCACAGATGGATACTATATAATATATTCTTTTGAAGGAGAACCCGACGATCAAACAGATGCAACCGCAATGCGAATTCAAATGGAATAGGAGATGTTTCATGGAATCGAAAATCGCCAAGGCCATCGGCCTCAAGTACAACCCGGTCGCCGTGATCCTGGCCGATCGGAAACCCGAGAACGCCCTGCAGTTCAAGAAGGGGAAATGGGGATGCGTGATGTTCATGTTCGCCAACGCCGCGAGAGGCAAGACAGCCGCGTTCGACAAGGAAACCTACGGCTGTTGGGGCGGGGGCGTGGGGCTCGGGTTCGGGAACGCCTACCTTCAGTTTCCCGGCGGGGTCGAGTGCTTCGCCCATTTCCTGTCTTCCGGCAATATCCATTCGGACAAGGGCAAGGAAGTCGCCCGCGCGCTGGAAGCCTCCGCGGGGAAGGCATTCATGGACGAATTCCTCGAGGGCGAGGGGTATGTAAAAACCCCTGAGCTGGTGGAACAATTCTTGGATGTACTTCCCATGCGGGACACCGGTTCGAAATATCTGCTCTTCAAGCCTCTCCCGGCAACCGATCCCGCCCTCGAAACGCCGGAGACCGTGGTCTTCGCCGCCAACCCGGATCAGATCTCGGCCTTGGTGATCCTGGCCAACTACGCGAGGGAAGGCATCGAAAACGTCGCCATCCCCTGGGCCGCCGGGTGCCAGACCATCGGCATCCTGCCGTTCAAGGAGGCCGAGTCCGCCAACCCCCGGGCCGTCGTAGGACTGACGGACATATCGGCCAGAAAATATGTCCGCAAGCTCCTGGGGGCGGAGTATCTCTCGTTCGCCATGCCCTGGAAAATGTTTCTCGAGATGGAGGACAACGTGGAAGGCAGCTTCCTGGAGCGGGGGACCTGGCGGTCTCTTCGGTAGCCCGAAAGCTGAATCCCGCCGCTTCCGAGAGGCCCAGGCAAACGCATTTCTTTTTCCAATTGCGGCCATTCGGACGCTTGCCTCCGGCCACCGGATGCTTTATATCTTTCTGATCTCAACTCAAGGACGGAACGATGATCACTTTTCTGGACTACGGCGCAGGAAACGTGCGCAGTGTGATAAACGCCATCGAGAAACTCGGAGAAAGCGTCCGGATCGTTCGGAACGGCGCAGACCTGCTCGCTGCGGAGCGCCTGATATTCCCGGGCGTAGGACATTTTGCCAACATGATCCGGACGCTCGAGGAAAAGGACCTCATCGAACCCCTGCGCGCTTACCTCCGCGCCGGACGGCCTTTCCTCGGCATATGCCTCGGCCTGCAGGCCTTGTTCGAGGGGAGCGAAGAGGCGCCCGGGGTGCCGGGGCTCGGCATCATCCCCGGGAGGGTCCGGCGCTTCGATGTCGACCTCGCGGTTCCTCACATCGGCTGGAACGGGTTCAGAGCTCTGCAGTCTTCGACCATTCTGAGCGGCCTGCGCGGCGACGAAAAATTCTATTTCGTCCACTCATACCACGTCGTGCCCCGGGACGAATCGGTGGTTCTGACCCGCACCGATTACGGAATCCCCTTTGTCAGCAGCATCCAGCAGGGAAACGTCATCGCCACGCAGTTTCACCCTGAAAAGAGCGGAAAGGACGGCCTCAGGATCCTGAGAAACTTCCTCGAATGCGCGCGCCCGGCGCTCCCCGAGCTTTCCGGACGATCGGCGAGCACGCGGCTCGCCAAACGGATCATCGCCTGCCTGGATGTGCGCAGCGACGACCGCGGAGACCTGGTAGTCACGAAGGGGGACCGTTACGACGTCCGCGAGGAGGGTGCGGTGCGGAACCTCGGTAAGCCCGTGGAGCTGGCGCGGCGCTATTACGAGGATGGCGCCGACGAGATCACCTTCCTCAACATCACGGGCTTCCGGGACTTCCCGCTCGAAGACATGCCGATGCTGGAGGTGCTCCGGCAGACATCCCTGAATGTCTTCGTGCCGCTCACCATCGGGGGAGGAATTCGGGACTACACGGACGAGAACGGCCGCCGCTACTCATCCCTCGAAGTGGCCTCCGAGTATTTCCGCTCGGGCGCTGACAAGGTTTCCATCGGCAGCGACGCCGTTCTGATCGTCGAGGCCTACCTGAAGGAACGGCGGAAAACGGGCCGGAGCGCCATCGAGGAAATCGCGCGGGTTTATGGCAGCCAGGCCGTCGTCATCTCAATCGACCCTCGGCGCGTCTATGTCCGATCCCCTGAAGAGGTGAGACACCACGTCATCGAAACCGCAACCCCCGGCCCGGGCGGCGAGCGCTTCTGCTGGTACCAGTGCACCATCAAAGGCGGCCGCGAGGGGCGGGAGGTCGATGCGGTGACCCTGGCGCGCGCATGTGAAGAGTTGGGTGCGGGGGAGATCCTCCTGAACTGCATCGACCGGGACGGCACCCACCTCGGGTTCGACATCGAACTCATCAACGCCGTCAAAGGCGCCGTAACCATCCCGGTGATCGCCTCTAGCGGCGCCGGCAGCGCCGAGCACTTCCTGGAGGTCTTCACCCGCACAAAGGTCGAATCGGCCCTGGCCGCCGGTATCTTCCACCGCGAAGACGTCCCCATCGCCGCCGTCAAACGCCACCTCCAATCCAAAGTCGAAATCCGTGGGGTCGGACCAAGGTAAGCCGCTCTTTTCATTGGTATAAAACGCTATAACAGGTCATTTTTTCAGCTTAAACACACCATTTTCGCCCCAAAAACGCGGTTTAAGCCTTGAAGCGACTGAGACGTCATCATATGCGCAAAAACCCGATAGACCGTCCATCCTCGAAAAGCTGAAACATTGCTCTCGAGCAGCAGCGGTCAAGAATATGGGGGTCACGTTCTTTTCATGGTTTGAGAGGCAAGGAATCAAATGAGTTTACTCACTCTCACCTTTGGTTTAAATAATATCTGATCTTAAGGATGAGATCGCCATCGGCATTTGGCGATCGGATCCGATCATCTGAGGCGCCGAGGCCAAGTTCTTTACGACCGGCCTGTACCTCGGGATGGCGGTCGGAATTTGCTGCTCAGCCGTCCGCCTTCGTAGCGATATCATCTCGGACCGGCGCTGAAGCATTCAGAAGGAGCTTTCAAACCCTCACATCAAGCAACATGCCCCCCGATTTGAATGCCGTCCTGCTACACCAGGCTGCCCATGTCGTCTCTCTTTAGACTATGCTTCTGGCTGCCGGAATTTCAGCCCCCCGAATCGCCGACCTACGTGTCATTAATGGCCGAAGGATCTTGTGTGTTCTTCAGCCCGCTTCCCAACAGTGTCCATTGTGAAAAACGCATCCGGCAAGAGAAAGTTTCCAGTCGGAGGTAAGGGTTCCAGACTAATATCTAGGAAATCCAGCTGTTCGGGATGCAGGGGACCGATAGGTCACTGTAAAAATAAACACCGAGATCGACGCGTAGACTAGCCAGAAAGACTATTTCGAGGCGGAAAACATGTTAAGCCGCCTAGTGAGCATACCGAGGTCTGACAAAAGAAGAAATTATCGAGAAAGATCAGAGCACATCAAGAAGAAATCACAAAAATATGGATAGCACTCATCAATGAACGAAATGCTTTTAAACAGATCGATGAGAAAAAAAGAGTGGGCTGAAGAATTTCAGTAATAGGAAGATACTGTAAGACTATGGATGAATATAATTCTAATCATGGAGCGAGAAATGCCCAGGGCAAACCGATACTACATTTCAGGTCACGCATGGCATCTCACACACAGATGCCATAAAAGGGAGTATCTGCTGAAATTTGCTAGGGATCGACAGGTTTGGATCCATTGGCTTTTCGAGGCGAAAAAGCGCTATGGATTGACCATCCTAAATTACACTGTAACATCCAATCACATTCACTTGCTTGTCTATGACCAAAACGGTGGAGATACGATTCCAAAAAGTATTCAGTTGATCGCAGGGCGTACAGCTCAAGAGTATAATCAAAGAAAGAACCGAAATGGCGCTTTTTGGGAAGATCGCTACCATGCAACAGCCGTACAAACAGATATTCATTTGATTCAATGTCTTGTCTACATAGATTTGAACATGGTCAGGGCGGGCGTGGTCAAGCATCCATGTGACTGGCCCTACGGAGGCTATAGAGAAATCCAGAAGAATCCAAAGCGATACAGATTGATCGACCGTGAAGTATTAATGCGCTTGCTCGGCATTAAAGACAGCGATCAATTGGCACTGTCACACCGAAGATGGGTCGAGAGGATGCTTCAGACGACGGAAAATGTTCGGGAAGAGAGATGGACAGAGAGCGTCGCTGTTGGAAATCTGTATTTTATTGAAGACATAAAAGAAAAATTGGGTGAAAGAGGAGTCGGCAGGAAAGTCGTGGAAAGGAGAGAAAGCTGTGAACTCAGAGAGTGCCAGTTTCCTTATAATGGCGAATCTGACCCCGAAAACCCGGTTTTAAGGCTTGAAAACGAGATATTTTGGGATGATAGTCAATTAATTTCAACTAGATAACTTGGTCCGACCCCAAAACCGGGAACATCATGATCATTATACTGAAGGTTTTCCACCGTGGCCGGGATCTGCCCGAGGACACCCAGGACACACTGGAAGTAGAGGGGCTCCTCCAGGTACCCCAATTCTTTCAAAACCTTGCAGTTGTTGATCATCCCGATATCGTAGCATTCCAGCTCAGGTTTGACGCCATGCTCCTTCATGACCTGCGCCATGTGAACCATATCTGGAAAACTTTGGACCATGACGAATTTGAGCAGAAACTCGTCCGTCTTCCTGTTGTAAATATCGATTACCGGCGATCCCGCGTTGAATGAGGCGATGTCTGGTTTCGTTTCAGGGTTTGCCACCAATACCGGGATGACGCCTATCCTTCCCTTCACCGACTCTTCGGGTATTTCTTTGTAGAGCCAGTCACCGTCGACGCGCCGCCCCATACCCCCCGTAGAGACATTGACGATGATATCGCAGCGTTCGCGTATACCCGAAACGGCCTCCGCATACCACTCCGGCCTGTTTTCCCCTTTCCCAGTATACGGGTTTCTCGGATGAAGGTGGACGATCGATGCCCCTGCCTCATAGGCCTCGACCGTCGCCTCCACCTGCTCCCTCGGTGTTTTTGGAAGATAGGGGTTGGACTCCGGAGACGCCCCCCCGGTGATAGCGGCTGTAAATGATCAGTTTATCCACCCAGAAAACCTCCGATCCGTTGCGTTTTACAGCTTCTTGCTCGACAGGAAACGTGCCTGACCTTTCGCACCTTCACCGGGATGCGCCAGTTTATGCCATGCACTCCACCTCAACTATCGAATAACCCTTCCTCAAGAACTTGAATCCTCTCCCCTTCGGCGCTGCACTCCAACAAGTGCCAAGGAGGCGATCTTGGAGTTCACCTCCTCATTTCCCTTCGACTTCATGGACCTCTTTAAAACATCAGCGCTTCCTGGAAGTTCGGATCGCGCAACCATCGAGACAAAAACATCTCTTTTCGAAACGTAAAGTACAAAAACCAAGAAATCGGATAATCCTTATTTACTATGAATTGCAGTTACATATCTTATTTGTCCACTAAAAAAAACTCCCATGCAAAAAAACAATAAAAGCAACAGATTGCATTTGACATCCACGGATGTCAGTCATTTTGAAATCATTACCCACTATAATTCAAACGGAGGAAACAATCATTTAAATTATACCAATAATTAAACAACCAATTTTTCAATTTCTTCCATGGTTTTTTCGGCTACTTTCTTATTTTTAAGAAAATATCGCTGCAAACGATTAATAAGCTGCCTTTGCTTTTCTATATCATCAAAATAATATTCATGTGACAAAAGTGTTTTTACCCAATTTAAATTTGCTGCAACTTCATCCGGAATACGCTCACCATCATGGCGCACAGCATCATTTGGACATACATTGTGGCAAACACCACATCGGATGCACTTATCATCGTCTATAAAGGCCACACCCTCTATCATTGAAATGGCTCCAGCAACACATGAATCCACGCAAATCTGACAACCATCACAAAATTCCTTATTTATCCATGGCATTTGATTCTTTCTCCGATTCTGCCATCTTTCAGCTCCAGCCGGGATCGGAGAAACCAACCTGCCAGACCCCTCGCTACAGCATATTTTATGGAATGATTTTAATTATTTATACGTGCAGTGGCACGACGCGCCCTGTGAGAGAAAACCGCAGACCAGCCGCGCTCACATCGAGCGGGTCGATTCACTCGGCAGCACTCCTGAGTGAACACCTGAAATCGGTTTTCGCAAAGCGGAACTTGATTGATATCAGATAGAAAACGCACCAAGATAAACAGAGACAGAGCGTTCAAATCACTCAGCCGCAGTTTGCTTAGAAGCTTTTTTCTGGAACCCAAATGGTGACTCTAAGGCTGAAAAAACCGCCATTTACAATGATAGCTGTTTATTTCCGAGCAGTTAGCTTGGTCCGACCCGAACTAAGAACTAACAAGACTACTTGCTGAACTCCTCAACCATTTCTTGGACGGCCTTGAAGACGGCTTCCCCGTCGACGCCTTTTGCATTCGCGTTTTTGATGTAGGTATCGAAAACCGGTTTTACGGCCTCCTTGAACTTCGCCGATTCCTCGTCGGACAGTTCGATAAACTCATGACCGAGTTTCTCCACAAATTCGCGCCCTGATTCGTCGCTGTCTTCCCAAGCCTTTGCCGTTATGTTCACGTATTTTTCGCTCACATCCGTAATGATCTGCTGCAGGTCGGGCGGGAGGCTGTTCCATTTCTTGAGATTCATGGCGACGAAGAAGCCCTGGGTGTATGCGCTGCTGTAGGTGAGTGTCGTATATTTGAGAACCTCCCCCTGTTTGAAGCCCTCGAGAGCCTCCATGGGAACCAGGGTCCCATCCACGATATTCTTCCTGAGGGCGTCGTATGTCTCGCCTTGGGACATAGCCACAGGAGCGGCCCCATAGGCCCTGACGATCAACTGGCTCGTGCCGGTCGAGCGGATCTTCAATCCCTGTATATCCTCGAGCCTGCGAACAGGTTTGTTTACGGTGTGAAGAAGCCCGGGCCCATGAGCAAACAGATAGCAAATATGGACGTCGCTCATTTCCTGCGGCTTGAATTTGTTGTACAATTCATTGATTACCTTCGTGGCGATGAAGGCATTACGGTAGCCAAGCGGGTTGTCCACCGCTTCCATAATGGGGAAGCGCCCCGGAGAGTAGGCCAGGACGGAGGATCCGAAATCCGAAATGCCCTTCACCACCCCGTCATAGATCTGCGGGGCAGGCGTGAGAGACCCTCCGGTGAAGATTTTTATTTTTATCCTGCCGCCGGAAAGCTCTTCGATCTCTTTTGCCCAGGCTTGGGGCACCTTGGTCTGGATGTGGGTTGGAGGGAAAAACGTGCTGTAGGTGAAGTTGTAGGTTTCCGCCTGTGCCTGTGGAACGACCATCCCCATCGACGCAAGCAGTGCACCGCATACCAGACACGCCACTGTGAACCAGAAATTTTTCCTCATGCCGACTCTCCTTTCGATCTTGAAGTTCACCGCCTCTGAAATCTCTCTCGCACTCCAAAAAAAATTCATTGAAAAGCCGCTTGAAGCCCAACCTCCGTTTCCAATTGAAGAGATCAATACGCCAGAAAACTTGGCAAGAACAGAGCGATCTGCGGAAAGAAAATCATGATGACGATGTAGGTAATCAGCGTCAAAACAAACGGGAAAGTCCCTTTGAAAATGACCTCCAATGGCACCCCCTTTGCGATTCCGCTCACGACATACACATTGATGCCTACAGGCGGTGTAATGACGCCGAGCTCCGTTACGAGCACGATCACCACCCCGAACCAGATCGGATCATAGCCAAGGGCTACCGCAACCGGGAAGAATATGGGGATCGTCAGGAGGATCATCCCGAGGGCATCCATGAAACACCCCCCTATGAGGAAAAAGAACATGACGACGATCATGATTGCCCAGTGAGGCAGCGGAAGCTCCACGACCCACCCCGACAAGGTGCTCGGGATGGTGGTCACCGCCAGAAAGTGGCCGAATACCGTCGCCCCTGCAACAATCATGAAGATCATGCAGGTCGTGCGCGTCGAGGAGTAGAGTGCATCCCGAAACCCCTCCCAGCAGAGCTGATTCCTCACGAGAGGAATGACCAGACCTCCGAATGCCCCTACCGCGCCCGCCTCCGTCGGGGTGAATATACCCAGGAAGAGCCCGCTCATGACCAGCAAAAACAGGATGATGACCTCGACCAGGCCCGCCAGGGACTTGATCCTGGTTTTCAACCCTTGCCTTTCGACCAGCGGGGCGATCTCCGGCCTCAACGAGACCCAGATGTAGATGGTCAGGATGAAGAGGATGGAAAGCAGGATCCCGGGAAAAATCCCAGCCATGAAAAGTTTTCCGATGGATTGTTCGGTCTGGATCCCGTAGACGATGAAGATTACGCTGGGCGGGATCAGAATTCCAAGGCTCCCCCCGGAGGCCACGACCCCGGTAGCCAATTCATCACGGTATTTCAGCCGTTTCATCTCGGGAAGCGCGACGGAGGCCATGGTCGCCGCCGTCGCGTTCGTGGATCCGCAAATGGCGGAAAACCCCGCACAGGCTCCGATCGTCGCCATCGCGAGGCCGCCCTTGTAGTGGCCGACCCACTTGAAAGCGGCATCGTAGAGTTTGCGGCTGATGCCCGAGTAGAAGAGAATTTGTCCCATGAAAACGAACAGCGGGACGACCGTCAAGTCGTATGAGCTGTAAACCGTATAAAAATCTTTCACGGTGATGTTCAGCGCCGCAGCAGGGCTCACCAGGTACCCGAAACCGAGCAGCCCCACAAGGGCCATGCAGAAGGCAACCGGAAAACGTGAAAATAAAAGGATGACGAGAAATAGAACGCCAAGGAGGCCGACATGGACTGGATTCATCTTTTCGCCTTCTTCCAGAAGTCTAAGAGGTTATGCAGAATGGCAACGCATAGGCCGAAAAAACAAAGTCCAATCAAATAAATAAGTGGATAAAACGGAATATGCAGGATCGGTGTGATCTCCCCCGCCGCCTTCATATCGAGGCCCAACTCGACGGACTGCCAAACCAGCACAAGAAAAAAGAGGATGCCGAGAAGGTGTGTCACGGTTTCGATGACGAGCTGTTTGCCCCGCGAGAGGCTCTTGACCAGGATGTCCACCGCGACATGCCCCTTCTCCAGCATCGTATAAGGCATCGCAAAGGCGGCCACGACAGCTCCCAAAATGCTCACGATTTCATAGGTCCCGGGGATTGGACGACTGAAGAGATACCTCATGGAGATATCGAAACACGTAAGCAACATGATCACCAGGAGCGCGAGAGAGGCGATCAAATTGAACAGGTTGCTAAGCCCTGCAGTCTTTCTAACGACCTTGAAGCTCTCTTTTTCCATAAGACCTGCTCGTCAACATTGACCATGAACGAAAAGATCTTTTCAAACCAAGGTGGGCGATGGAACTCGATGGGACTTCCAACCCGGGCACACGATTTCAAGCTTTGAAAGCCCAACTTGGTGGACTTCGATATTCTCTCGTAGAGCAACCACATCATCTGCCCCATGAAAACGCCATCAAACCGGCTTGCAGCTGAAAACTACATATACGCCCGGAATACCTGGATTAAGCGTTAAAGCTTTACGATAGACACCGAGAAGCGCTCAGCAGAGACCTTCTCATCCGAAAATACACGGATAACGGCGATATCCGGTGAGATTTTTCCGAAAACTCGATTTGGAAAATTTTTAATACGCTTTATTTGGACAACGGACACCTTTGAAGATGCCCTGTACTTTTACAGATGGAGATGAGAAAGACATGAAGGTTAGAAAACAATAGAGACTTAAAGAATATAGTTCGTCTAATGTATAGTAAGGCACACCTAAACGCGAACTTCACCATTTGTTCGCATATCGCAAATTGCAAAAATCATCAACCGCAAACCGAAAAGGCCTTCCTTCCTTTTTAAAAAAAATAGAAGACCCATTTGAAACCAATGACTCTTTCTTGAAAGGAAATGCTCGAAAAGCAGCCAAGATTGAACATCCCTTTAGATTTTTAGAATACCCATCCTTCTTTTGTCAAGCCCTATTTGGGGTCGGACCAAGATAGGTATTTGGACAGACTCGAAAAAGATTCGAAGACGGGCCGGTTTTACCCCTTAAAACCACCTTTTGGACCTGAAAAAACCCCTTCTAAGCCATTGAACGATCCTTCTTATTAACGCCGGTCAAAAAATGGGCAGATATAGCCGGTAGAAAACTGGCCAAAATGAGCATCTGAAAAACCGGCATTGCAGGTTCTTCCTTCTTTCCTGTATGTAAAACCTGTCTTTTCTTCCTGGATCTGCTTCTTTCTCTTCTTTATTTCGTCTTTTTGTGTAATCTCGAAAGATTAGGCTCACAAGTGTTATGGTTGTCATCCACGGGGAGGACGACCATGAACGAGACTATTCGATGCCTCCATTGCAGATCTGTTTTCGAGCGCAATCCGCGCATCAAGACCCAACGCTATTGCGCCCGGAAGGAATGCCAGCGTGCCCGGAAGCGCCAGTGGCAGCGTGAAAAACTCCTCTCCGACCCGGATTACAAAGCCAACCAGCGCGACTGCCAGAAAGCGTGGCACAACCGCCACCCCGGTTACTACAAGGCCTACCGTAAACGCCATCCCGCCAAAGCTCAGCGTAACCGCCTGCTGCAGCACTGCCGCAACAGCCGTAGATCGCCTGGAAAGCGGATTGCAAAAATGGACGCGTTGATCCCTTGGATTGGCGGACCTCCGCAGGCCTTTTACATGCTCCCAGTGATTGCAAAAATGGACGCGTTCCCAGAAAAAGTCTTTTTAATTCCTGCTCGTTAGACACGTCAGGCTCTGATTGCAAAAGAGGACTCGATCGCCTTTGGTTCCATCCGCATGCTAGCTTTTCTCTCGAAAGGAGAAAGGCCATGATCGAAAAACGGCTGCTTCGCCCCGACAGGGCAAGAAAGATCGCAGGGAGCTTTGCCACCATCGAGCACCGGTTTTTGCGCGAGGGCTTCTGGGCCGAACTCAGCCACCACGAGTTGATCCTCTATCTCTTCCTGATCGTGGTCGGAGACCGCCACGGATTGTCCTATTACAGTTACGACCGGATCTGTTCATTGACGGGCCTGCTGGCCGATGAATACATCCTCGCCCGGGACGGTTTGATCCACAAAGACTTGATCGCCTTTGACGGGAGGCTGTTTCAGGTTCTTTCCCTGCCTTGTGGGTCTCGGACCGACCGCGCCACCGTTCGCCAACTCATCCACCAAAGCCTCGGAGGAGACCATGATCACAAGACGCATCGTTTTTGAGATCCANCGCCTGGCACAGGAAGACTGGACGAAAAGCCATATCGCGGAGCAGTTGGCCCTGAACCGCCAAACCGTCACCAAATACCTTCGCAATCCAACCCCCGAACGGAAAAAACTCCAGCGACCCAGCAAACTGGACCCGTTCCGGGATGATATCCGGGCCATGCTCGAACGTAATCCCCGCGTCCTCGGCACCGTTATCCACCAGCGGCTTACCGCCAAGGGGTACCGGGGTGGGCTCACCATCCTCAGGGACTTCCTGCGATCGATCAGGCCCGCACCGCGCCGGGTGTTCCTGCGCTTCGAAACCCTGCCGGGCGAGCAGTGCCAGATCGACTGGGGCCACTTCGGCAGCCTCCGCTACGGCGATACGGAGCGCAGGCTGTACTGCTTCGCCATCGTTTTAAGCTACAGCCGACTGCTCTATCTCGAGTTCACCCACTCCCAAAACCAGCAGACCCTTCACCGCTGCCTCTTGAACGCCTTTCGTTTCTTTAACGGGGTCCCGAGAGAAATCCTCACCGACAATATGCTCACCGCCGTGCTCGAACGGGAAGGATCCCTCATCCGCTTCAACGAAGCCTTTCTGGAGTTCCTCCGTCCTTTCGGCATCACCCCGCGGGCCTGCAACCCCCGCCAGCCTCAGGAAAAAGGCAAGGTCGAAAAGGGCGTCATCCACTATATCCGCCATAACTTCTGGCCCCTGCGCGAGTTCGTCGATCTCACCGACTTGCAGCGCCAGGCCGATCACTGGCGCGATACCCTCGCCAACTGCCGGCTGCATGCCACCACCGCTCAGAGGCCTGTCGATCGAGCCCTGCAGGAGCAACTCAGGCCTTTGCCCGACTTCCTTCCCGATTGCCGTGAATCAGCCGTGCTCAAGGTCCACACCGATTTTTGCATTCACTTCGATGCCAACACCTACACCACTCCCCCCTGGGCCGTCGGCAAACAGGTCGTGGTCAAAGCCGATCAGCAAACTCTCAGCATCTATCTCAAGGAAAAACTGATCGCCACCCATCAGCGCTCCTGGGAACGGAAACAGCGCATCGAACTCCCGGAGCACCGCGAAGCGGTCTTAAAAGGCATGCGCAGGCAGTGGCAATCCGAAGAAGTGGCCCTCTTCGCCTCCCTGGGCGAAGATGCCAGGCTCTACCTCGAACACATGGCTGCAGCCCGCCTTCCCCTCAGGAAGAATGTGGGCAAACTCCTGGTTCTCAAAGACCGCTACGGGTTGGTCGCTTTCCTGGCATCTCTTCAAAAAGCACTGATCAACAAGGCCTTCGGCGCTCATTACATCGAAAACATCCTCGTCCAGGACCACACCCCCACCAAAGACCACCCGCCTCTCCAGCTCAAAGAAGAGCGACTGAACCGCATCCGCCTCGAAGAACCCAACCTCGCCGAGTTCGACGCCTTTGTCCTCAGAAAGGGGAAATAGCCATGTCCGTGTCCATCGAGGTCGTTTCTCAGGACCTCAAGGCCCTCAAGCTCTCCGTAATGGCCGCCCATCTCGAAGGTGTCCTCGAGCAGGCTCGGCAGAAAAACCTCGGCATCCTGGACATCCTGAAGCGTCTGTTGGATGCAGAACAGGAGGAGCGGTGGAAAAACGCCGTCAGCCGACGCTTCTCACAATCCGGCATCACGGAAAGAGTGAGCATCGATCAGTTTGACTTCCACCACCACAAATCCCGCGAGGATCAGAAAACCAAAATCCTCGAACTCCTCAACCTCGACTTCATCGAAAAAAAGCAAGATATCATCTTCATCGGCAACCCCGGCACCGGGAAAACCATGCTGGCCAAATGCATCGCCACCTCAGCGTGCAATGCCAACCTCAAGGTCCTCTTCACCAGCGCCATCGACATGATCAAC
Organism: uncultured Desulfatiglans sp.; assembly: GCA_900498135.1. Classification (NCBI taxonomy): domain Bacteria; kingdom Pseudomonadati; phylum Thermodesulfobacteriota; class Desulfobacteria; order Desulfatiglandales; family Desulfatiglandaceae; genus Desulfatiglans; species uncultured Desulfatiglans sp. The sequence continues at coordinate 3,254,593 of LR026961.1, read as the reverse complement.
CAGTTGGTCGCCGCCGAGCTCGACCGATCGCTCATCAGAAAGCTTCGGCATTATCAAACCCCGGATCTGCTCGTTTGTGACGAGCTTGGTTATCTTCCGCTTGGCTCACAGGGGTCGAACCTCTTCTTCCAGGTCATCAGTCAAAGGCATACCCAGAGGTCAACAATCCTCTCCACCAATCTGCCTTTTGCTCAATGGGGGAAGGTCTTCGATTCCAACACGGTAGCCTCCGCGATCGCTGACCGGCTCGTCTACAACTCGGAGATCATCATCCTCGGAGGAACAAGTTATCGAAGAAAAAACAAATAGGTCCATTCCCTGAAAAATCTTTGTTTGCTCCCGCCTCTCCCTCCTGGAGAGGTGGAGGGCCCTTCCTCGGGCGTATCTGGCTCCCGCAGGCTCCCCCTCTTCGCAAAGCCGTTTGCCGCCCCGTGCACAGCTATGTCCCGGTACTCTCCCTGATCGTTTTTAAACCCTCCATTCTGTCCATTTTTTGACCGGCGTTAATACCTTCTGAAAACTTGAAGAAAAGGATCCTCAACCCAAGAGCCTCAACACCTTTAAATGCCTCGAGGCAATAAAACCCAGCCCGGCGCAACGGGGAATATGAGGTGCCTGGACGCCAATCCAAGCGACGCGTAAAGCTTTCAGCAGATGTCCGATCCCCCCCTGCCTTGTATCTACATCTGCTTAAAACTGTCATTTGGGCCCTAAAAAGGTCATTCTAAAGCAACACAAATCCATGTTTTCCGGCAATAGCAATGTGATTTCTACTGGATAATCTGGTCCGACCCTATTGCTGTATCTGCTTAAAACCGGCATTTGGGCCTTGAAAAGGCCATTCTAAGGCTCTAAAACCTTACACTATAAGCAAATAGTGCCTTGATTTCAGGCAGATAATTTGGTCCGACCCCATTGGTTGATGATGGCTTGGACGAGGGTGGCGAGGGGGATAGCGAAGAAGATTCCCCAGAAACCGAGGACACCGCCGAAAAAGAGGACTGCGACGATGATGGCGATGGGGTGCAGGTTGACGGCCTCCGAGAAAAGGAGGGCGACCAGCACGTTCCCGTCAAGTATCTGGATGAGAAGATACGCGCCGACGGTATAGAAGAAAGGCGCGGTCGGCCCCCATTGGAAATAGGCGATGAAGGCCACGGGAAACGTCATCACGGTGGCACCGATATAGGGGATCAGGACGGAAAGCCCGACGAAAAGACTCAGCAGCATTGCAAACTCGAGACCCAGGAGTGAAAAGGTGATGAAACTGACCACCCAGACGATGAGGATCTCCCAGGCCTTCCCGCGCACATAGTTCCCTATCTGGCGGTCGACCTCCTGCCAGACCTCGCTGGCAAGCCGCCTTTCCGCCGGAAGAAATCGTCGCACCCATTCAAGCAGTCGATTCTTGTCTTTCAAGAAGAAAAACACAAGCATAGGCACAAGGAACATATAGACCACGATCCATACGATCAAGCGGGCCGAAGCGATAGACAGGGAAACCAGCCGCTGCCCGGCATTGGCAAGCTCGGATCGCAGCATGGCCATGAAATCCCGTATCTGCTGCTCACTGAAAAACTCGGGGTACCGGTCCGGCAGTTGCATCAAAGCATCCTGTGTCCAGGATATCTTGGAGGGCAGACCCTGGATGAGCTGTACCGACTGCTGCCAGAGAAGCGGGACGAGAGCCACGAAGAGGAAAAGCAGGCCGGCCATGAAAAGCACGAAAATGATCGCTACGCTCAGGATGCGGGGGATTTTCAAACGCTCGAAGAATTTCACCAGCCCTTCGAGCAGATAGGCAAGGACGAGGCTGACCAGGACGGGGGCGAGGATTCCGCCGAGCGCCAGGACGAGGACCCCGCCGATTATGAGAAGCACTCCGAGAATTACGATCTGGGGATTGGAAAGATGTCTGCGGAACCAAGCTATAACGGGATTCATGCGGGCTCCCTGCGCGCCGCTGGTGATCGCCAACGGCATTCCAGCGGCAGCTTGTTTCAGGCCGATTCAAAGGGAAGCCGCCTGTAAGGAGAGGCCCTCACTTGGACTTGACGACCAGGATGGCGGCTCCTTCGAGGGCCCGGAGTAGTTTTACGCTGACGTCCCCCATGACAAACTCTTCGGCCTTGGTCATCCGCTTACGCCCGATGACGACCATATCATACTTATCCTTACGAAACTGATCGATGATCCCGTCGGAAATCGTCGGATAAGGCTCGCTGATCATCTCGATCCTGATGTGGTCCGGCGTGAACCCGGCTTCGATCAGGCGGTCCCGCGCCTTTTCGAGCACATCCTGGTAGCGCGCCGACATTTCTTCCGTGAACTTCTTTCCCATCAGCTCTTCACTCGCGGAGGGCTTGCGGAAAAGATGTATCAGAACGACGTTCCAGTCTTCCGGGCAGAAAGGGAGATTCACCAGGTAGTCCACAACCGCCCGGGAACTTACAGAGTCGCTGAGAGGTACAAGTACATTTGTTGTCAAAGGATGCCTCCCCTCACTCGAATACCGAATAAAGACAGCGATTGAGATCTTCTATGATTTCTTCGGTAAATTCATAATAAACGTTCGCAGATTTCGAAAAATGCATCAAAATATCATTCAACGGTTTGGGGATCTCGGGGTAGAGTTTCTTGAGATTCACCAGCCGCCTCTTATGAATGATTGAAAAATCCCCAGGTTCGAGCTGCTCCGCTACATCTCCATATGTAGACTTCTGCTGCAAGATCATGTGCATATCGTGCAGCCCCTTCCCGATCGCATTCATCAAAATGCTTCCCAGGCCGAAAAGATCCAGGGCGAAAGGGTTTTCCGTCGCTTCGAAATCGTAGTCGAAATCGATCCAGACGTACCTCCCGGTTTCCTTTTCGACGATGATGTGGTCATTACGGATATCCCCATGCCTGAACCCGTTGATATGCAGGAAACGGATGGCCTCGAACGCCTTGACGATATGCCTTAGCATGTTCGGAAGGTATTTCTCCATGTAGTCCCGGTATGGCATGGTGAACTCGTCCAGGTAAAGCAGAAAGTTGGTGCCATTCACGATATCCAGAATCCGCAGCACGTTTCCCTTCTCATCGAGGCTCGATGTCCCGTGCATGAAAAACGGGTGATCCTTGACCAGATCGAGGATCTCGGCCTCCTTGGTAGGATTCCGGAAGCAATTCACCTTCACCTCCCCATAAGAGGCCACAAAGGTCTCCAGAAAAGACAATTTGATGAGCTTCTTTTCTCCGGTTTCCTCATCCACCACGCGCTTCACCCAGAATTTCGGGTCGTCCATTCCGAAGCGGCGCTCCCTTTCGTGACCGGTGACGACGTAACGCTTTCCGCCGACCTCGATAATGTCTCCGTGGTCAATCACAAAAATAGGGGTGGTATCTCTGAAAACCTTTCCCGCCATGGCTAGAGCCCTTCCAAGGCCCTCAGCGGCAGGCTTTCCAAGGCCATTTTCACCCTCTCGAGAAAGTTTTTGAGGCCGTTGTTCTCGATGACCACACCGAGTTGTTCGGCCAAAACGCACAAGGTTTCGATATCGGCCTCATGATACTCCCACGGCTCGGCGTGATAGACCCGGATGACGCCGATGACAGCGCCGTGGTACTTGATCGGCACGGAGAGCATGCTCACGATTCCCTCCTTGGCCGCAGACTCCGGATACTGGACCCTCACGTCCTTCTGCATGTCCCGGATCAGGACCGGCTCACCCGTGCAAGTTACACAGGACTCTTTGTTCAGGACGAGCGGTCCTTTGTTCAAATACTCTTCACTGATCCCATAGGTACTGACGTGAACCAGCTGGTTTTCCCTGTCATCCACCAGGAAGATGCTGCAACCCTTCGCCTCGAAGGTTCTGCTGGTCCCCTCGCTCAGATGATTCATCAGGAGCGCCAGATCTTCATAAATCGATATGGCGTGGCTGATCGCCTTGAACTCCTTCAAATAAAATTTCCTCTCCGGTTTTCGCCCCATGGCTTTCTCCTCCCTAACGGCATGGCATGTCCACAGTCAAAGAATCCCCTCTGGAACTGAAGGTGCGCGCTGATCCATGATAGCCGATCGGCTGCTCTCAATGCAAACAAACCGGCGACGAAAAGGCTTTATGGCGTGTTTTATCGGACAGGCTCCTCCGTGCCGCCAAAAAAGTACGTCATCCCGACGAGTCCCCCGAAAGCGTTGAGTCCCCTGTTTCGCATCGACAGACCGGCGTTGGAGACATGATGGAACATGACCTCGGCGTTCAGCGCCCAATGCGGAGAGAGCATGAACCGTAATCCCGCACTGCCCTGCGGGGTGAACTCGACGGCCTGCCCGAGATCGATCTGATTCCCGTCGCGATAGGCGTCGTTCAGGACCACTCCCACCCCGGCCTGGAGGTAAGGAAAGCAGCGCGCACCGGGCTGGACGAAATTGTAGCGGATAAGGCCGGTAACGCCTCCCATGACGTTGCCTGCCCCTTTGTAAATATACGAGTAGGTCAATTCGCCGATCAGCTCCCAATTCCCCCGGATAAGCGACCTGCCGGGTCCCGGGTCCGTCAGCATTTTCGAAAGGCGCAGATTGGTCTGCCAATAATCCATGACAGATGACCGTTTAGCCAATATGGTCGGTGAGAAAAGAAGGCCGGACGCAAGCTGCAGCGCGACCTGCCCCTTTCTGAAAGGCCGGTCGAATGTAGCATCGCCGGCGCAGAACTCCATAGCACGGGACTGCCGCGCTCCGGCCATCAAGGCCAACATGAAGGTAACGGCGATCCAAACCTTCCTCCATCTATACCAAAGCCCCATTTGTTGGGCCTTCGCCTCCTTGCCGTATTTTGGCATTTGCATCTGTTTTAAACCTACCGCTATCGAGCGTCACATGCAGCCGCCCACGCGGCTCTGATTTTCAATGCCTCCCCAACCAATTCTTTTGACTTTATCCAATGCCATGCGCTAGTTTTTCCTTGGGAAAGGGCTTTTTTCACCGCCTCTGGGAGGTGGTGCGCCTCCGGGAGCCTCGTGGCTCCTGACCGTGTGGCATCCCCACAAGCGGCCGCTTTCCCTCCATGAAACATGAAGCGGGACCTGCCCGAAAGTACTCGAAAGATGATCCCGCGCGGCGGATGAAAGCGGTCCTCTTCTCTGAATCCGGGGCGCGTCCCCGCTGCGACCCTTTTCCACATGAGATTGCGCAGGGTCGACGAGGGAAAGAGGAGCTTATACCCCCCGTGTGCCGAGGCACGGTGATGCGACATTTGCCGGCCGGACAACTAGGCAGACAGCCTTCTCTGGCGAAGGCACTATCCAAAGGAGGGCGGTTATGCCGATGGCCATCCGCAAAGCACTTATCGTCTATTTTTCACCCTCAGGCACCACCCGCCGCATGGCCCGCGCGATCGAAAGCGCCCTCCGAACCGAGGGAACACCCGCCGTCATGATCGACCTCGGACGGGACGACGACATTCCCTTCGTTATGTCCCAGATGGGCGCGGCCAGGGACAACATCTGCATCTATGTCGGCTCACCCGTATACGCCTCTTACGCAGCACCGCCCGTGACGGCTTTCCTTTCCGGGCTGCCCCCGTCCTGCAAAGGATTTTCCGTCCCCTTCGTCACGTGGGGAGGCGTCAACAGCGGACGGGCGCTTTACGACATGGCCCGTACGCTTCAGGAAAGAGGTTATCCCGTGCTCGGCGCCGGTAAATTCGTAGCAGAACACTCGCTCATGTGGGCCCTCGATGAACCCCTGGCGAAAGGCCGCCCCGACCGAAACGACGCCCTCATTGCCGAACAGCTGGTCACCTCCGTCGAAGCCAAGATGAGGACATCCGAACCAGCTACGATCGCCGCCGACTCGCTCGCTCCTGATCCGCAGGCGCCCCCGGAACCCGATCCCGAAGGATTTACGCGGGCGAAGGCCCATTTCCCTGCCCGCACCCTCGACCAGGAACACTGTACCCTGTGCAACCTCTGCGCGGACCAATGCCCCGTCCAGGCGATCCGCCTCACCCCTTACCCGGAATTCGGACCGGAGTGCATATTCTGCTTCAACTGCGTGAGATACTGCCCTGAAGGCGCCATCCGGGCTGAACTTGCCCCACTCCACGTGAGGATCCGCAAACTGAGGGAGCGATACGGGGAACCGGCCGAAAGCAGAATCTACCTCTAGGGGCCTGTCCCTGATAAGCCTTGAACACCATCCTCCTTGCCCGGATGCCAGGGCACCCGGATCGGGCGTCCTCCCGCCTCGGAGATGCTTCTCCTTCCCCTCGCCGTCAAATCGCTGATAAACAGGAACTGCTCGCGTGCGTCGATCGGATACGCCCTGATCCGATGGCGCGTTCCCCAGGGGTTTTCGGAAGTCACTACGATGATCGGGTGATCGAGGTTCACGTAAGGACTTGTCAGGGCAACGTCATGGAGTCTCTGGCGCATCAACGATCCATCATGATCGCTGTCCAGATAAAAATCCGCCGTGCACTGCAGATCCCGCTTCCCGTCGTTGTGGTTACGGATAGCGCTTTGCCACATCCTGGTGTGCGGGATATGCACCACCGTGTCATCGGGGGTCAGGAGCCGCACCGACCTGGCGCTCACCGATTTCACTTCCCCGTAGTCGCCGTCGATCTCGACCCAGTCACCTACACGATACGGCCGTTCGTAAACAACCAGCAAACCGCCGATGATGCCGCTCATGTAATCCTTGAAGGCGAACCCTATGGCGAGGCCCGCCGCCGCGAGGATGGCGACCAGGTTTTGGAACGACGGTTCGATGATCAGTGGAACGATCAAAACCATCGCAAGGGCGAAAATCATCAAACGGACGATCGTAACCACCGGCAATACGTGCAACCGGAACCTGGCCGGGAGCCGCTCTGCAACCCAGGGGAAAAGACGGTCGGCAATCTTGATCGCGGCCCATGCCGCAACGGCGATCAGGATAATCGGCAGAAGCTTGACGTGGCTCAGTTCACGAAAGGCATCGGCAATCTCAGGATTGGGGGACATTCTGCCCTCCTAAAAGGCTCCGGCGAGGTATCCCTCGCCTCTCAAGGCATCATCCACCGCAGGGTATCCAAGCGCGCTCACTTGCCATGAACCGTCCGGGGCGGCCTCCACCACCCCGCATCCGACGAGTGTCGCAAGCCCTGCTATAATATCCGTGCCGGACAGCGGCAGGATCTTCTGCAGTATACGCCCGTCCAACCGGCCGTGCAGGAGAAGAGCGTGCAGGATCAGGTGGAGCGGAACCTGACGTCCGGCAGGCAGCGAAGGCAACGTGACACGAGGCCATGGTTTGACCCAGATGGTGGCCCCCCTGTCGACGGCGGCCGCCTTCTGCGCCTTTTCCTCCACCTCGGCCTCATAGGCAAACCGCAGGCTGAAGCGCCAGATCGCCACCGCAACACCAGGCAATCCGCGGCTGTATGCAGCGACATGCCGCAGAAAATCCGTCACATCCACCGGTGCGCCCTGCTTTTCACCCTCCTGTTCGGAATCTCCGCATCCACTCCCCGATCCGATCTCCGGTGCGGCCCTCAGCACGTATCTCCCGCTGTCCGCCTGCCTGAAGGAAAATCCTCTTTGGAATGCACCGACTGCAGCTTCCCCAAACCACCTCTGCAACCGCTCCCCGTCGAAGGCCTCGAGCGCATAGACCGGCTTCAGGACCCGGTCGATACCCAACGACCGGCTCAAAAAGGCCCATGCCCAGCTGTTGCAGCCCACAAGGCAACGCCGCCCCGTGACCACAAGGGTCTCCAGGAGGCGACGAAGAAAGCCGAACCCCAGGTGATGCCTCAAATAGAAGGACTCAAGCTCGGGAATGGCCAGCGGAACATCCACGTTGAGAAGCAGGCTTTCGAGAAAGGCCTCCCCACCCGCCAGGATCTCCTCGGCCTTCAACGGCGGCGGCACCGGCCAACCCTCTTCCTCGGCCATGGCACGAATCGCCGAAGCTATGCCGTCTCCAGGAGCCCGCAGCACAGCAAAACCGTTCACCGCCCCGGCCCCGCCATTGGATACCGTCCCCTGCAAACGTCTCAGTTCTGCCGCAACCTCCCTAAAATGGTCGCCCGGCAGGACGTCTTTCAGGAGATCCTCCGGCAAAACGCAGAGATCCTTTTCAGCCACCGCCTCTGCGGCTGTATTGGAAGATCCGCGCAGACGATCCCAGAGCCCGAGCAAACCTCTGCGCACCGCCTCGGCGGCCGGCCTTGCAGGCTGTCTGAATTCTTCGAGGCGAACGAGCGTCCAGAGGCCGTTCCGCTCCACCTCAGCGCAGGTAGATGAATCCATCCTCTCCGCCATAGGCCTGCACCCCGTTTTCGTCATTTGTTCGGGCAAGGCTTTCCAGCCGCCGGCCGAAAGGCCTTCTCATCCCGGGCCAGACAAAGGCAGAAAGAAGCGACTCCCCAAATCGACGGAGCGAACAAGCCCTTTCTCCATAAGATCTGCCATCGGTGTTTACGGCGCGGGCGGGACCGCCCTACCCCCGCGATCACCAAAGATCCGGCCGGCGAACGGTTCCGATGTCTATTTGGTAGCAAGATACCGGGTCATAATCAACCGGTTTTTCGTCCAAGACTGCCATGAGGCTCTCTGGAAAGCGTGCCGCAAAGACGCGGTCTGCCTGCCTGCACCACTCATATGAATGGCTCGAACGGGAAACGCCAGTAGCGATAGGGATCCGCCCCCGAGGGCCTGGCCTGAGCACTCGAAGGATATGGAGAAAAACCTTTCCTTCGGCAGTCGAAACATTTTCTCGTGCCGGACGCTCTTCTCGCATGGAGACGGACTGGGAGAGAACTCTGTAAACCAATAAGGATGCAGGCTCTATTGCTCTATTATAATCGTCATTTTGGCGGCGAAAAGCTGGTTCTAGGCTTGAAAAACGGGGTCATTTTCGGCAATAATGGAATTATTTCAAACAGGAAGCTTGGTCCGACCCCTATACCAGAAGGAGTTGCTATGAGTCGAGTGGCGGTAATCATCACGGATCTGTTCGAGGATTCGGAGTATACGGAGCCTGTCAAGGCCTTCCAGCAATCGGGGCATACGATCTTTCGCATAGGATTGAAGGCGGGTGAGACCGTGAAGGGGAAAAAGGCGGGCACTCCCGTTACAGTCGACAAGGCCGTCAACGACGTTTCCGTGTCGGACTTCGACGCCCTGCTGATACCGGGAGGCTACTCCCCTGACAAATTGCGCGTGGACGAAGACGCGGTGAATTTCGTGCGGGAGTTCGTCCAAAGCGGAAAACCGGTCTTTTCGATCTGCCACGCGCCCCAGATCCTCATCACGGCCGATGTCATCCGCGGCCGGAAGATGACCGGGTGGAAATCCATCATCCAGGACATCAAGAATGCAGGGGCCACATTCATCGACCAGGAGCTCGTGGTCGACGGCAATCTCATCAGCAGCCGGCAGCCGGCGGATCTTCCGCCTTTTATCGAGGCGTGCCTCGCCGCGCTCTCAAGCTGAAGGAATCGGCCACAGCCTAACCATCCAAGAAGACCGACAGGAAGCAGATTCAGACAGCCGGCACCTCCCGTCGAGGTGAAAATCATTTCCGGGATACGGCTGCGTCGGGCGGGGGAAATGGGCAGAGCCCCACTGCTGGAAACCTTCCTTACCAGGGTCATTTTGATGGTAAAAAGCTGGTTCTAAGCTCGGAAAACAGGGCTTTTTTGTACCATAATAAAGTTTTTTCAAATACCTAGCTTGGTCCGACCCCTTTTGATGATGGATTCGGCGGCGAGGATGCCGCTTGCGGAGGCCTGGAGGAGGCCGCGGGTGATCCCGGCGCCATCGCCGACAGCAAAGAGGTTCTCCACACCAGTTTCCAGCTCAGGGGAAAGGGCGATCCGATTGGAATAGAATTTGACTTCCACCCCATAGAGGAGGGTGTGCCGCGAGTAGACGCCGGGGGCCAGGCGATCCAGGGCCTGGAGCATTTCGATGATGCTCAGCATGTGCCGGTAGGGGAATACGAAGCTCAAATCCCCCGGGGTCGCCTTCGCCAGGGTCGGGCGGGTCAGGCACCGCTCCAGGCGCAAGGCGGTTGTGCGTCTCCCGGCGGAAAAATCCCCCAGCCGCTGAACGATCGCTCCACCGCCCAGCAGGTTGGCTAGTCTTGCGATGTACAGCCCGTAGGCGATCGGGTCGTTGAACGGCTCTGTAAACCGGCTGCTCACGAGGATCGCGAAATTGGTATTCGCACTTCGTTTTTCGGCGTGGCTGTGGCCGTTGACGGTGGTGATCCCCTCGTATCGCTCCGTCACCACCTCCCCGTAAGGGTTCATACAGAAGGTCCGCACCTTCTCGTCGAAGGTCCGGGAGTAGTAAATCAGCTTCGCCTCGTAGGCGATATCCGTGACCTCCCTCAGAACTGCAGCTGGAAGTTCCACTCGGACCCCGATATCGACGGGGGCCGAACTCGTCCTGATCCCGAGCCGATCGATCTGCTCCTTCATCCAGGCCGCGCCGGAGCGCCCCGGGGCGGCGACTACGAAACGCCCCTCGACGAAGCGTCCGTCCGCCAGTTTGACCCCTCGCACGCGCCCATCCTCGCAGATCAGATCCGCGACACGGGTCTCGGTCCAGGTCTCCACGCGTCCCTCCAGTTCCCGCCGGAAGGCGTCGAGGATCCGAACGCAGTTCTCGGTTCCCATGTGGCGGATCCGGGTCGGAATCAGTTCGAGATCCGCCAGTCGCGCCCGTTCCTGAAGCGCCTCCATCTGCGGGGTCCACTCCCCGAAGATGCGCTGGGGCGCCCCGTGGGCGGCATAAAGCCCGTCGGCGGCCTCGAGCAGCCGGCGCAGTTCCCCTTCCTCAACGAAATCCCCGAGGACCCCTCCGACCTCCGTCGAAAGGGTCAGCTTCCCGTCGCTGTAGGCGCCCGCTCCTCCCCAGCCGCAGATGCGGTCCCGCGCATCGTCCCTCCGGCGCTCCGGGAGATCCTTGCCCTGTTCGAGCAGGAGGACTTTCTCGACGCCGGAGCGGGCCAGCGTCAGCGCCGCAAAGATCCCGGCCGGCCCCCCTCCAGCAATGATCACGTCGTATTTCATGGGTCCGAAAAACCTTTCCCGATGCCGCCTGCAGGAAGGCAGAAAGTGAATGAGGCGCTACCAGCCGATGGCGAGGCTGCGCCGCTGATTGTCTTCAATGACCCTTTGGAGGCGGCCGGCTATCCTGAGCGCCTCATCCAGCGCATCCTGCTGCTGCGGCCCCGGCACGGACGGAGACCAACAGCCTTCCACCCATTCCATAAAAACGATCGTGGCATCGAGGGTCTTCTCCGTCGCGTCCCTCCGATCGACCAGACCATCGCCGTTGAAATCCCCTTTGTCCGAAGACTGCTGCCACTCGCGGGTGTACCAATCGGCGAACAGCTGCAGATCCCGATCCGCACGCTCCTGAAGATCCAGTATGTCGACGATGCCGTCCTCGTTGAAATCAGCCCCGCATGCAGCGCTGTAAGCCCACACCGTCAGGTCATCCAGCCAGAACAGCGGCCGGGCTTCCCCAGGACCCTTGCCGCAGATTTGAAACCGTGTCGATGGATATGCCGCTGAATCGACCTCGGAAAACGTCATGAACTTCAAGACGCCGTCCCGGTAAAAACGGACATCCCCCTCCGGCGTCAGGGCGATCTGGAAGAGATGCCACGCGTTGTCGGGGCAGGCCTCCCAGAACACCGCATGCTCGGTGGCGTAAAGGATCCCCTGGGAGGGCGGCGAGGTCAGCGTCACCGAGGCTAGAAAGGATGGAAGAGACCCGCTTTCATCGGCCCCGGTGAATCCTGCCACCAGTTGGGCCCCGTCGGGCAGATCCGGCGAGGCCTTGAGCTGGAAGGCCGCCGAAAGGCCGCCCTCCGTCTCGAATGCCGCCGCCGTCAGAACCCCTTCGATAGATTCCGCCTCCACTCCGACCGCCAAAGCGCCTTCGCTCGTATGACCTGGAAAACAGACCTCGGCCCCCTCCGCGCTCGTGCGGAACCACTTTCCCGCATCGATGCCGGCCTCCCAGTCCTCCGAAAAGAGCGGTTCAGAGGCGGCAGCACCCTGCAACGAGACAGCCAGCAACATGGCCACAATCACACCGATCCATCTTTTCATCGTTTTCACCCCGTGTGTTGTCTACCATTCATTCTAAGCATCGCGGCATACCCAAGTCAACAGCAACGGGAGTTGCAAAGCGGGCGGCACTCTTTTAAACTCTTGGATGTCGGAAGAACTAAGGATGGATGCGGAAGGAGACCAACATGCACGAAAAAACGCTTGACGCTATGCGAATCGACGCCCGCCGCATCTTCGAGGCGGCCGTCGAGGCCGTCGATCCCTATGCCGCCGTGCGAGGCCATTGCACCCTCGACCAGGGACGGCTCACCGTGCGGTCCGGTGAGGAGACCTTCCTCACCCTCGAGCTCGAACGCTTCCGGCGGATATTTCTCGTCGGAGGAGGCAAGGCGACCGCGCCGATGGCCAAGGCGGTGGAGGATCTCCTCGGCGGCCGCATCACCCGCGGCGTCATCGTGGTCAAATACGGCTTCGGGGAGGCCCTGCGGGCCACCCGCATCATCGAGGCGGACCACCCCGTGCCCGACCGGAACGGCGTAGCGGGGGCGAAGGCGATCCTCGACCTGCTGCAAAAGGCCGGCGAGGACGATCTGGTCTTTTCGCTGATTTCCGGGGGAGGTTCGGCGCTGCTCCCGCAGCCGGCCGAAGGGATCCGGCTCGAAGAGAAGCAGGCGTTGACACGCAGCCTGCTCGCCTGCGGCGCGAGCATCGATGAAATCAACGCCGTCAGGAAGCACATATCGGCCCTGAAGGGCGGGCAGATGGCCCGCGCCGCCTACCCGGCCGCCACGTTGAACCTGATGCTCTCGGACGTCGTCGGCGACCGGATCGATGTCATCGCGTCCGGCCCCTTCACGCCCGATCCGTCAACCTTCGGCGAGGTGGCTGCGATCCTCGAGAAATACGAACTGGACGACATCCCGGATTCCATCCGCCGGCACATCCGGGCCGGCGAGGAAGGGCGGCTCCCCGAAACCCCCAAGCCGGGCGATCCGATCTTCGAGAAGGTCCATCACATCGTTGTGGGAAGCAATATCCTGGCGCTCGAAGCAGCCGAGCGGCGGGCGAAGGCGCTCGGATACGGCACCCTGATCCTTTCGTCCATGGTGGAGGGGGAAACACGCGACATCGCAAGGATGCACGCGGCCATCGCCAAGGAGTGCCTCAAATCGGGGTATCCGGCCCGTCCGCCGCTCTGCGTCATCTCCGGCGGGGAGACCACCGTCACGATCCGGGGCGAAGGGCTCGGGGGCAGGAACCAGGAGTTCAGCCTGGCAGCAGCGCTCGACCTCGAAGGCGAGCCACCGCGCGTGGTCGTCCTGAGCGGCGGGACGGACGGCAACGACGGCCCGACGGATGCCGCAGGGGCCGTCGTCGACCCCCTGACCGTTTCGCGGGGCCGCGCCGCCGGCGTCGAGGCCGTGCAGGCGCTGAGGGAAAACGACGCCTACCCCTACTTTCAAAAAACCGGGGATCTCCTGGTGACAGGTCCGACGCGGACCAACGTCATGGATGTGCGCCTCATCCTCGTCCGGTGAGAAGCGCCGAGACGGCCGGGTGGCATCAGCCGCGCTTCTGCTGCCATCGCTTCAGGAGATAGGGCTTGGTCATCTCGAAGGTCATGCAGTCTTCTTCGATGGCCTCTTCGGCCTGCTTGATATTCATGCTCCGGGTCTTTTTGACGAAGGACAGCGTTCGGCCGAAGTAGAGCGGGATCAGCGATTCCATCATCTCATCGCGGTCGTGGACCGCATCCCGGTAAGCGACGGCCGTATCGAAGAGGATGCGCGCCCACAGGTCCGTCGGCACGTCGAAGACGTTTTCCTTCATCTCCTTGATCTCCAGAAGCTTCTTGTAGACATCCGGGGTCAGGACCGTCTTCCACACGCCGTCGAAGTCATCGAAACCCTTCCGGAACTGGCGGAAGAGGTTCGCGGTGTCGACCGACACCTTGGGAGGCATCTCCGTCTCGCCGAGGCCGAAGCCGTAGATGGCGGTCGGCCGGCTGTATTTCACCTTGAGCCACAGGTCCTCGAGGCTCCCCATCAACGAGAAGATGGTGCCCACCACCTGACGGAACATGGGGCCGAGATGGGCCCCCGGATCCTTGGTGCGGTGGATCTTGGGCCGCCCCATGAAGGACTGGCAGATCTGGACCTTCTGCCGGATGGCCACCGTGGTCATCCAGATGTCGATCCCGAAATGCGCTACGGCCTCGTCCCAGATCTCGCACTCCGCATAGGCCCTGGCCATTTCACCGCTGAAGCCGAAATCGCCCCCGATCGGCTGGCGCACCCGCCGCCCGTAGAGCGACCGGGTCAGCGGATAGGCGATGCCGTTCGTGATGGTCCCATCGTATTTGTGCCGGATATAGAGCGGCGCCACGTAGGAAAAGCCGTTGTAGAGAGGCTCGCCGAGGTGCCTGATCCACTCCGGGGTGATGCTTTTCAGATCGGCGTCGACCACCACCACGGCCTTCGCACCCAGTGCGACCACCTTTTCGAACAGATTCTTGAAGTTGTTGCCCTTGCCCTTGACGCCCGGAGGCGTCGAGAGGTAGATCTTGGGCGTTTCGGTCTCCGTACCCAGGAAGACGGCCTTCGTCTCGTCGGGCGAATCATTGTCGCAATTGATGATGACCGCGCTCTTGTCGCCGAAATATTTCTTGAGGCCCTCGTCCGCCTGTTTGATCGGATACGCTATAGAGTCGGCCTCCTTGTAGGATGGGATGCAAACCACCATCTCGGCCTTCTCGATATTCTGCGGGTTGACCTCCCTTTCAAAGCCTTCCGTCATCTATTTCTCCCTCCTTCATCTCTCCCAAAATCGCCGAGACCGTCTCGTTCCAGCCCTCAGGGCCCATCCGGCTGCTGATCGTCAGATTGGGAATATGTTTCTTCAAAGAACTGTAATCCCGCGCAGATCGTATCAGTACGGGGTATTCGACCTGTTCGAGCATGGAAAAGTCATTCGGACTGTCTCCCAAGGCGATCGACCAGACGGGGGTGCGAAGCCGGCGGTAGTGCGCCATCAGCATCCTCACCGCTCTCCCCTTGTCGTTCGAGCCTTGAAGATGGAAAAACCGCCCGCCAGTCAGGATCTGCAGCCCGCGGGCGCGGGCGGCTTCTTCGAGCGTCCGGCTGCCGCCGACGGAGGCCGTTTGAACAATGAACGGTTCATCGTATTCCCGCCGGGCGGCGAGGCGTGCATCCTCGAGGCCCAGACCCGTCAGCTCGGCGATCTCCTCCACGCGCATATCGGAGAAGCCTTTGACAGGCAGCCCGGTCTCCTTACGGATCTCGGCGAGCGCCTGCACCAGGCGCGGATACGACTCGCCGAAACGCCAGACCCAGAAGCCGTCCTCCGCCGAGGCGCCTTCGGGCCGGGGATCCCCGACGTCGAAAAAGACCGCGCCGCCGTTCTCCACGACGAACGGGTCCGGAAGGCCCAGCGCCTGGCGCAGCGGCTGCATCTCGGCCCGGGTCTTGCTTGAGACGAGGACGACCGGCACCCCGAGGCGCCGGCAAAGCCGAAGGGCGGGTGCAGCCCCTTCCCACGCGTAGGTGTCGTGATCCAGCAGGGTCCCGTCCAGATCGGTGAAAACGATATAAGAGCCTTTCATCCTGTCCGAGTCTACCATCGCCGATCCGCCCCGGGGGTCTCAGTGCGCAAACCGCTGTTTTTCCAGTTCCACGACCTCGATGATCTGATAAAAGATGTCGGGCAGTTTGTTGTGGACCCGTTCCCAGGAGACCGTCTGCGGCATGTCGAAGCCGCCTTTTTCCGTCCGCCGCTCAACGGCCAGGACGGCATCCGCCAGACCCTGCTTCAGGAATGGGGCGAACTCCTCGTGCGTATGCAGGAAACGCAGGAAACGCTCGGTCATCCGATAGGGCGCCGTCAGCATCTCGCCGGCGTGGATGATGCTGTGCCGGAAGACATCCTTGATGAGCGATTCCTCCGCATCGCGGTCGTACTTCAGATTGCTGAACCCGGCATCGTCCGAATACTTCTTCACGTGCTCTTCAGCCACGGCCTGGTAAGTCACGGCAAGGTCCCGGAAGAAGGTATCCGAGATCTCGAGCCCTTCTTCGATGACCAGCGCGTTCATGAGGGTCGCGACGATGTCGATGGCCATCCGGTTCAGACCCTTGGCCGGGTCGCCGGACGAACTCACCTGGTGCTTGTGGTCGAAAGGCCGATCGCTGAACATGACCTGGGCCGCCGAAGAGGCCTTGCGATACACCTCGATCAGCGTGAAGATCTCGACCCCCCAGTTGGTGGCGAAGCGCATCCGCTTGAGCAGATCGGAGTGAAAGGCCACCTCGCCCGAAAGCTGGTACTTGAAGGCCAGGAGGAAATCGATCATCCGGAGCATCTTCTCTTCCCGGCTTTCCGTGAATTTCCGTTTCAGCGCCAGGAGCAGCGGGTCGAGGAGCAGCCGTTTGACCCGTCCATAGATCTGCTTGTTCATCAACCTGGCGTAGTAGGCCTTCGAGAAATCGTAGTTGAGGGCGACCACCGGATAGAGCAGGCGGTCGAGCTGAATCCGCTTGAAGGTGCGGATGTCCGCATCGATCAGCCCGATGGAGTGCGCACCCAGAGCCAGCGCGATCCCGAAGCTCAGGAACATGTTCTTGCCCTTCCCGGGCTCGCTGATATCGAATCCGGCCTCGTTCAAACGGGCATAGATCCCGCTGAAACCCGGGCCGTCGTTCCACTGGATCAAGGCGTTGCGGATCCCCGCCTCCTCGATGAGCCGCCTGAGGTGAAAGGCGTCCTCTTCGCCGGCGCGGTCGAGTCCGAAAATGATGGTCGAAAGATAGACGATACTGCGAAGCTGGTTCAGGATGTTCCTGAACACCGGCAGGTTGTCGGGATCCGTGAATTCAGAGGCGAGGCACGGGATGATGAGGACGGTCTTCTTCCATCGCGAATGAAGGCGCAGCTGGGTCTTCAGGTGGTTCCGGTCCGTCTGCAGGATGTGAAAGGTCGTGATCTGCCCGCTGTGCTGGGAGAAATCGCTCATCGCTACCCCCTGGCGCCCCCGATTCCGCCCGCAGGACGTGACGAGGACGAAAACGGGCCCTTGGGCGAAGCGCCGCCCCGCCGGGGCGCGGCCTCATGGCAAAATACGCCGTCCGCGCGGCGGCCCCAAGGGTCGCATGTAAAAATGGCTCGATCCTATCCGGTTTCTTGATGGAACCTAGCGAATTTACCCCCCGATGTCAATGCCGTTCGGGGCGACGCCCTCCCCGGGCTGCAAGCGCCTGCCCGTTTTTCAAGCCCCGTGCCGGTCAGGGGCCTTGGCGCCTTCTTCGGCCCCAAGGGGGTTGCTGCGGCCCCGATTGTGGGCCACCTGGAGCGGATGAGGGAGGAAGGGATCCCGTTCTCCAGGGAACGCCCGGCCGCCGAAACCGTTTGCCCGCCAGTACGCACCGGCTTGCATGACGTCCCAAAAAGCTGTAGGCTCGTTCCCATCCGGAAATGATTTTCCGGTAGAACCCGGTTTCCAATCCGAAAATGAGGATTTTTGGCCAATCTCAAGGAAATCAAGCCTTGGCGCGGAGGCGACCTACAGGTCGCCGCCCAAGCAAACGTACAGATCGACGCCGAGATGGGCCAAAAAGACCATTTCCGGATGGAATTTAAGCTTATCAGGACCCGGAGGCACCGATCCCGGACGCCCTTCCCTCCACGGGTGGCGTCGCCGCCGAAAGGGCGGACTGGAATAGTCGGTGTCCCTGGTGCCCTGACCGTCCGCGGCCAGAGGGCTTCCGGCCGAAAACGTCCGTTTGCGGGTTGAAAACAGAAAGGAAAAAGACCATTTTATACGGATACGCTCATGCGTCCCGGCTGCGGTGAAAGATCGCCGTCGGCAAACACGAAACCCTGCCGCCCCGGGGCGTCCTTTCTGGAGAGGCTGGAGTTTGCAGAATGCCGTGAAAGGACGCATACCATCATCTTACCCACTCGGAGCGGACGCCGGCGGGCCCCTTTCGGCGTTCCTTTTGCGAGGGAGAGAGCCGGAAAGAGAGCACTATGATTCCAAGCTATGAAACATGTCTGGAGGCCTGGGACCAGCACAGAATGCTGGACAACATCCGGGCCCACAGCCTGATCGTCGCGCGCGTGGCTCATTTTCTAGCGGAGACTCTGCTGGCCCAGGGGATCCCGGTGTCGGTCGCCAAGACCACAGCGGGGGCCCTCATGCACGACATCGCCAAGACTCCGTCGCTCCAGTCGGGCGAAGACCACTCCGAACTGGGGCGCCGGATCTGCCTTCAACACCACTTCGACGAGATCGCGGACATCGTCGCCGAACACGTGAGGCTGCGGAGCTTCGATCTGAACGGCGTATACTCCGAAAAGGAACTCGTATACTATGCCGACAAACGGGTGAACCACGACCGGATCGTCAGCCTCGATCGAAGGCTGGACTATATCATCGAACGCTACGGCGCCGGCGACCCGGACAGATGCTCCGCCATCCGCCTGAACTTCGGCCGTTGCCGATTGATCGAAGGGAAGATATTCAGTAAACTCTCTTTCGGACCGGAGGCCCTGAAACACCATGTCTTGAAGGGACCTGAAGAACCGGTCTTCACCACGTCCTAGAGGTCCGTCCATGTCCATCAAGCTGATCGCGAGAGACCTGTACCGGATGAAAACCGAGGTTGCACGGCTCGAAAAGGAGATCGAGCGCGCCCCGCGCGACCGGCAGGATGCCCTCATCGAGGCGCTGCGCAGGGCGCGGGCGGACCTCGGCCGGCTGGAGCGCATGCTCGACGGCGCCAAGACCCCGCCGGATTACCGGCAGCCCCGCTGAAGGCCGGCCGCCGGCGCTGCGGACATCACCGGCCATACCGGAAAACCCGCAGCATCACCTCGAAACCCATCCGGGACGTCCCATGAAAACCGACCACACCCCCTCCCGAAAACCGGGCCGGCCCGTGCAGAGGACCTTTTTGCGGCTCCTTCTGCCGGCTTTCTTTTTCATCGCCTGTGCCATGTCCGCGCCCCCTTCCTGGGGCGCCACGGCCTCCATCGAGGCGATCCAGCCGGAGAAAGGCTTCCCGGCCGGCGGCGCCTATCTCCTGCGCTTCACGGTCACCGTCAGCCAATCCTGGTTCATCCACGGACTGGAAGAATCGGAAGGGATGCTCGCCACCCGCCTGGACTTCCCGGGAGAGGATCCCGTCCGGATCTCCCAGATCCACTTCCCGCCGCCGAAGAAGGTCCGCTTCCCGTACCTCGACCAGCCGATCGAGGTGTATGACGGCGGCTTCACCGTGTCGGCCGCCCTCGAGGTGCCCGGTGATGCGAAGCCCGGTCGCTACCGGATCGAAGGGGTCTTTTTCTTCCAGGCCTGTTCGGAGGCAACCTGCCGCCCGCCCGAGGAAGTGCGCTTCCCTCTCGAGATCGAGGTCCTGCCGCGCGGCGCGGTTGCAGGCGGGGTGGAACCCCTGCCAGCCGATGCGGACGCCGCAGCGGGCGACGCGGCCGCCAAACCCGGAGACGGACGGTGGAGCGGCTTTTGGTGGACCATCCTCGGCATCTTTCTGGGGGGCCTCGCCCTCAATCTGACCCCCTGCATCTATCCGCTGATCCCCATCACGGTCTCTTACTTCGGGGGGAAAGGCGGCACATTGGGAGGACATCCGCTTCTGCACGGCCTCTTCTACATCATGGGCCTGGCCGCCACCAACGCCGCCCTCGGAGCCGCCGCCAGCCTGTCCGGGGGGCTCCTCGGCGCCGTCCTGCAAAACGCCTGGGTCCTCACCGGAATCGCCCTGGTGCTGGTCCTCCTCGCCCTGAGCTTCTTCGGGCTCTGGGACCTGCGGTTGCCCCCTCAACTCACCCGCCTGGCCGCAAAAAACTACAGCGGCTATTTCGGCACGCTCTTCATGGGCCTGACGCTCGGCATCGTGGCCGCACCGTGCCTTGGGCCGTTCATCCTCGGGCTTCTTACGGTCGTCGGGCAAAAGGGCGATCCCGTCCTCGGGATCCTGTATTTCACCGCCCTCAGCATCGGCATGGGACTGCCGCTGACGATCCTCGGAATCTTTTCGGGCGGGCTGAACCGGCTGCCCATGTCAGGGGACTGGATGGTCTGGGTGCGCAAGCTGCTCGGCTGGGTGCTGATCGGGATGGCGGCTTACATGGTCTTTCCTCTGATGCCGGGCAGCCAGGCCCGAGCCGCGCTCGTCGCCGCCATCCTCATCGCGGCGGGGCTGCACCTCGGTTGGATCGACCGCAGCGGCAAAGGGACCGGGGCCTTCAATATCGCCAAGAAGACCCTCTGCCTGGTCGGCATCCTCGCCGCCCTCGTCTATCTTTACACCGGATTCCAATCCCACCCCGGCATCCCGTGGGTCCCCTACGAGCCCGCCAGGCTCGAAGAGGCTGCATCCAGACGCATGCCGGCGATCCTCGATTTCTATGCCGACTGGTGCACCCCCTGCCGCCAGATGGATGCTACGGTCTTCAGGGATCCGGAGGTCGTCCGCCTGGCGGAGGGATTCGTTCCGCTGAAGATCGACCTGACCAGACGCCACCCCCGGCAGGACGAACTGCAGCAGCGCTACGGGCTCAAAGGGGTTCCGACCATCATCTTCATCGGCCCGGACGGGAATGAATTGGAGGAGCTGAGGATCGAATCCTACACGGACAAGGCGGGAGTGCTGGAACGGATGAAAAGGGCCCTTGGACCGCCCCAATGAGGAGAGGCATCGATCCGGAGGATCCTCGCGCCCAAAGAGGCGGCGGGCCTTTAAAAGCTTGATCCCACGCGAGAATCGGGCTTTCGAATCCTGAACCTGCATGCGCGACGGGGCGGCGTTTCTGGATCTCAGCCAGCACCTTTTCGTTCGCCTGAAGCTGCATGCGCGACGGGGCGGCTCTTTTTGCGTGGAAAAGGGCATTCATGCCGTGCCGCCGACGCTCGAAGAGCAGGAGGAGAGCCCCGGCGCAAAAGGAGGCGAGAGTCGCCCCAGCGCCGTCAGAGGCCTTCGATGAAGGCCTGCACCGCTCGATTGAGGATCGTGGGCGACTCGAACATCACCATGTGCCCCGCCCGCGGGATGAACTGGACCGAGGCGCGCTGCAGGAGCCTTCCCAGTTCTTCGGACAGCTTAGGGGGGGTCAGGCGGTCCGCCTCCCCGCAAAGGACAAGGGCCGGGCAGGCGATGCGGCCAGCGCTCTCCCGGCAGTCGAACCGGCTGCAGGCCTCGAAATCGCCGGACACGACGGACATCCCCGAATCCTTCATCATGCGCGCCCCTTCTTTCAGCAGCTCCTCAGGGGCCCCCGGCGCATAGGCATAGCCCACGATGGCCTCGACCGTTTCCTCGAAGCGCTCCCTGAGGCCCTTCAGAAAATCGGGGGCGACGTGCAGCCGGGCGCCCGTACCGACCAGGATCAAGGCCTGGATGTTCATGGCCCCCCGCAGGGCCGCCTCGAGCGCGACGGCCCCTCCCATGGAATGGCCCATCAGGACGACGCCGGATTCGAAGGCCGGGGCGACCACCCCCTCGAGCCACGCCGCATAGTCGGCGATCTCGCTGGGGGCCGGGCCCGCGGTGCCGCCGTGCCCCGGCAGATCCACCGCGACCGTGTTCAGGGTCCGCCCGAGCGGACCGGTCTGATTGAGCCAGCGCGCGCCCCGCCCGCCGGCGCCGTGCACCATCAGAAGGGTCGGCCGGTCCGGGAAGAACCGGTTCGATCCCGCCTCGAAGCCCACGCCCGCCCTTGTGAGGACGGTGTAAGGCGTATGATTCCCATCGGTTCCTGCTTCCCTTTTTTCCACGATCAGCTCCTCTCAGCCGGACCTTCCCGCAGAAAACGCTCCATCAGAACGGCCTTCCGGACCTTCCCGAGCGATGTGCGGGGAAACTCTTCGAAAAACGTGACTCGCTTCGGGATCTTGTAACGGGCCAGTCGTCCATCGAGGTAGGACAGCGCCTCTTCCTCCGTCAGGCTTTGGCCCGCGCGCAAGACGATGCAGGCATGGCCCGCCTCGCCCCACTCCGGATCGGGGACCCCCAGCACAGCGACATCTTCGACCTTGGGATGCGCCCGCAGCTCCCGTTCGACCTCGGCGGGGTAGACATTCTCACCGCCGGAGATGTACATGTCCCTGGCGCGGTCCACCAGATAGAAATAGCCGTCCTCGTCCTGGTAGGCCAGATCCCCCGTGTGCAGCCACCCGTTGCGGATGGTCGTCTCGGTCTGAACCGGGTCCTGCCAGTACTCCTTCATCATGACGGAGCCCCGCACGACGATCTCCCCGATCTGGCCCGGGGCGACCTCCCTTCCCTCGCGGTCGAACAGCGCCACCTCCGCATGGAAGACCGGGCGCCCGACCGTCCCCGGCTTCCGGAGGGAATCCTCCTCGGAGGCCCAGAGCAGAATAGACGTCTCGGTCTGCCCCATGATCTGCCGCGCCCAGAATCCCGCTTCCTTGCAGGCGGCCAGGAGCTCCGGGGTCACCTTCTCCCCGCCGACGGCGCAGACTCGGAGGGAGGACAGCTGATGCTCCGGTTTCGGACCGGTCTTCAAAAGGGCGCGGTACACCGTCGGGACCCCGAGAAACTTGGTCACGCGGTAGGCGGCGATATCCGCATAGGTCTTGAGGGGATCGAAGCGCGGATGGATCACCATGGTCGCCCCCTTGTAGAGGATCGGCGATGCCTGGATGAAAAGGCCCCCGGAGTGGAACATGGGCAGGATGACGAGCATGACGTCGTCGAAATGGAGTTTGAAAAAGATGTCCGCATTGAGGCAGTTGAAAAAGGTCTTTCGGAAGGAGAGCACGGCGCCTTTCGGCCGGCCCGTCGTGCCGGAGGTGTACATGATCACCTGGGGCTCTTCCGGATCGGCCGGCGCGAGGGATCGAGTCAGGAAGGGGCGGCATCCTTTGAACTCCGCCCGCTCTTTGAGGTAGTCGAGGCAGCCGGCCGGTGCCCCTTGCGCCGCTACACAGGCAAGCAGCATGGGAGGGCGTGAGCGGGCGAGGTCCTCGATGCCGATCCTCCCCGCGGCCCGCTTGCCGAAGACGAACAACCGAGGCCTGGCATTGGCCAGCAGGTAGCGCAGTTCATGAACCGTCAACCTGAAATTGAGCGGCACGAAGATGGCGCCCAGGCGTGCGCACGCCAGATAGAGCTCGAGAAACTCGAGGCCGTTGTGAAGCATCACCGCGACCCGGTCGCCCTTCTCGATCCCCACCGACTGCAACCAGCATCCGCACTGGCTCACCCTCTCGTGGAGCTCCGCATAGCTGACGGAGGCCCCTTCGAAGAACACGGCGGTCTTCCTGGGATGCAGTTCGCTCCAGCGCTGCACCCACCAGGCGATATTCATCGATTCAATCATCTGGCGCGTCCGTCCGGAAAGAGAATCGTCCAACAGGACCAGGTTTTCAACACCAAAAAGCCATGCCCGCCGAAGCAGCGCCACCGTCAATGCCCGCTCGTTCGGCGGCCGTCAGGCCGCTCCGCTCACTGGGGGCCGGCTGAACACCCCCAGCGCATCGGGATCGTCGACGAAGGGCAAATCGGCATGGTGCGGCAGACCTGAAGGGGCAGGCCTCGGAGCGCCCGCTCCAGAGCGGGACGAGGCGGGTAAAAGGAAGCCGGATCCCATGGTGTGGGTTCACGCGCGTTTTTGTGCGGACGCACCGGGATCAGGAGACTCTTCGGCGCCGGCTGCGGAGAGCCCGGCATCGTGCAGCGCCTCATCGAAAAAGCGGCCTCAGGGGGACGCCCACCGGACGAGGGCACTCCCCCAGGTCAATCCGCCCCCGAAGACCGGCAGGCACACCAGGTCTCCATCCCTGATGCTGCCGTCCCGCACGGCCTCGTCGAAGGCAATGGCACAGGATGCCGAAGAAATATTCCCGTATTTATGAAGCGTTACGTAAAATCGTTCCATCGGAACATCCAGAAATTTCGCGATGGATTGAAACATTCGCAGATTGGCCTGATGGGGGATGAACCACGAGACGTCCTCCACACGCAAGCCGTTGAAATCGAGGGCCTCTCGGATCGACTCGATGAAGTGGCGCACCGCCACCCGGAAACTGGCGTTGGCCTCGATCATATTGAGCGTGTGGAGCCCTTTGTCGACGCTTTCGTGGGAGATGGGCGTCGTTTTGGACCCCCCGCCCGGCATGAGCAGGTCGCGGCCGTTGGCCCCATCCGTGTGGATGTGGGTCGAGAGGATCTCCGGCCCGGCATCCCCGGTCCTCAGGACAGCCGCGCCCGAACCGTCGCCCCAAAGGATGCAGGTCGAACGGTCCTTCCAGTTGAGCGTACGGGTCATCACCTCGGCCCCGACGACCAGGATCGTTCGGTAGACCCCGTTCTTGAGGTACTGCTCGGCCACGTTCAGACCGAAGATAAAGCCCGAACACGCGGCGCTCACATCGAAGGAGGCCGCCTGAGGGGCGTCCAGATGGGCCTGAAGCCAGTTGGCGGCCGAAGGGCAGCAGGTGTCCGGCGTGATCGTCCCCACGATGATCAGGTCCAGGTCCCGGGCGGTCAACCCCGCCATCTCGAGGGCGCGCATAGAGGCCTGGTAGGCGAGATCGGACGTCGCGACATCAGGATCGGCGATCCTCCGCTCGCTGACCCCGGTTCGCTTGACGATCCACTCATCGGTCGTATCCAGGCCCATGGCCTGGAGATCGAAATTCGTCAACACCCTGGGCGGGACGTAGGACCCGGTCCCGAGAATCCGTATGTTTCCCATGCGCTGTCAGTTCTCCACCTTGATCCCGAGGGCCTTTTCCTTTTTCGCGACCAGAAGCCTCGTCCGTATTACGGTGTCCGGTATAAGGCTCATGGAATCGATCCCGCATTCCACCAGGAACTCCGCGAATTCAGGAAAATCGCTCGGCGCCTGCCCGCAGATCCCGATCTTCCGCTTTTTTTCCTTGGCCGTCTTGATCACCTGGGCGATCAGACGCTTGACGGCATCGTTGCGCTCGTTGTAAAGGTGCGAAACCAGCGATGAGTCGCGATCGAGGCCGAGGGTCAGCTGGGTGAGATCGTTGGACCCGATCGAGAAGCCGTCGAAGATCTCCGCGAATTGATCCGCGCAGATCACATTGCTCGGGATCTCGCACATGACATAGATCTCGAGGCCGTCCTCCCCCTGCGTCAGCCCGAACTCCTTCATCAGGTCGACCACCCGCCTGCCCTCCTCCGGCGTGCGGCAGAAGGGCACCATGACCTTGATGTTGTTCAGCCCGACCTCGCTGCGCGCCTTGTGCAGCGCCAGGCACTCCAGTTCGAAGGCACGCATGAAGTTCTTGTCGTAATAACGCGAGGCCCCGCGCCAGCCGATCATGGGATTGCTTTCCTGCGGTTCGTAGAGGTAGCCCCCCAGCAGATTCTCATACTCGTTCGTCTTGAAATCGGAGAGTCTGACGATCACATCGTTCGGATAGAAGCCGGCGGCGATGCGGCTCACCCCCTCGGCCAGCTTGTCGATGAAGAACAGTCGCTTGTCGTCGTAGACCGAAGTGATCTGGTCGATCTTGTAGACCACCCCCGCGATCTTCTGATCCGACTGGGCCCGCTCCTTCAGCTCCGTATAGTCCAGGAGGGCCAGCGGGTGGATCCCGATGTGCGAGTTGATGATGAATTCCTCGCGCGCCAGCCCGACCCCGTCGTTCGGGATCATCCCCTGGGCGAAGGCCTTTTCTGGGATGCCGACGTTCATCATCACCATGGTCCTGGTCTTGGGGACGTCTTCGAGGTCGATCTTTTCCACCTCGTATTTGAGGATCCCCTTGTATACGTTGCCGGTCTCGCCTTCACAGCAGGAGACGGTCACCTGCATGCCCGGCTTGATCACTTCATCGCCCTTTCCGGTCCCGATCACGCAGGGGATGCCGAGCTCCCGGGAGACGATCGCGGCGTGGCACGTCCGCCCGCCCTTGTTGGTCACGATCGCGGAGGCGATCTTCATGATCGGCTCCCAGTCCGGGTCCGTCATGCTCGTCACCAGTACCTGCCCCTTTTTGAACTTGCCCATATCTATCGTCGAGTGGATGACGTTGGCCTCCCCCTGGCCGATCTTGGTTCCCACCGCCGTTCCGCTGACCAGCACCTCGCCGTCCTCGACCAGAAAGTAGTTTTCGTAGGTCTTCAGATCCTTGCGGCTGTGGATGGTTTCGGGACGGGCCTGCACGATGAAGAGCTTCCCGGTTCCCACGTTGACGCCGTCCCCGTCCTTGGCCCACTCGATGTCCATCGGCTTGAAGTAGCCGGCCTCCTTGGAATAGTGCTCCTCGATGATGCAGGCCCATTCGGCCAACTGCAGGATCTCGTCGTCGGTCAGAACGTAGCGGTGCCGCTCGGGCAGCGTGATCGGAACGTTCTTGACCGTGGCGTCGTCCTCCATCGAATAGGCCATCTTGATGTCGCGGTCGCCCACCTTCCGGCTGACGATGGCGCGCTTGCCCTGCTTCAGCGTCGGTTTGAACACATAGTACTCATCGGGGTTGACCACGCCCTGGACCACGTTTTCACCCAGGCCGTAGGCGCCCGTGATGAAGACCGCATCCTTGAAACCCGTCTCCGTGTCGATCGAAAAAATGACGCCCGAATAGGCCGAATCGCTCCGGACCATCTTCTGGACCGCAATGGAAAGCGAGACGTCGAATTGTCCGAAGCCCTTGTCGTGGCGGTAGCTGATCGCCCGGTTGGTAAAAAGGCTGGCGAAGCACTTGCGGCAGGCGTCGAGGACGCTCATCCTCCCGCGAATATTGAGATAAGTGTCCTGCTGGCCGGCGAAAGAGGCGTCCGGCAGGTCTTCGGCCGTCGCCGATGACCGGATGGCCACGTCGACCGCATCCTGTCCCTGAAGGGCGAACTCCTCCGCCAGTTTGTCGTAGTTCGTGTAGATCGCCTGGGTGAGATCGGGGGGAAACTCGGCGTGCACGATGGTCTCGCGGACCTCCCGGCCCTTGCGCATGAGGCTTTCGATATTGCTCGTATCCAGGTTCTTGAGGATCTTCTTGATCTCGTCCTCGATGCCGGCGTACTTCAGGAAGTAACGATAGGCATAAGCCGTGATGGCGAAACCGTTCGGGACCTGGATTCCCCGGCTGTGCAGTTTCTGGTACATTTCTCCGAGCGAGGCATTCTTGCCCCCGACGAGGGGAACGTCTCGTATGCCGATCTCGTTGAACCAGAGTATAAACTTCTTCTCATTCTCTTTTGCCATCGACTCTCTCCTCTTCCCAAGCAAACTGGTTTCCATCCGGAAATGGTCGTTTTTGCCAATCTCGGCGTCAATCTACACGCTTGCCCGTGCGGCAATCCAGAGGCCGCCTCCGCGGAAGTGCTCGATGTCCTGGATTTCGGCAAACCAGGACCCGCCGCGAAACGGCGTGTCTGTGCACGCTCAGCGTGAAAAGAAAAAATCCTCGTTTCAGGGTTGGCAACCGGGTTGCACCGCAACATCCTTTCCGGATGGAAACAAACGATCATTTCCGGATCGGAAACCCGGTCATGCCGAATCGCATCTCCCGGATGGGCACCAGCGGGCGCCTTCGTCCGGGAACAGGCCTGCTCACCTGCCTCCGCGCCGATCCACAGATCTCACCCCACGCGGCCCGGCGGGTGCCCCGGACATGGGGTTCCGGGTTTTCCGCTGCCGCCGGGATCGGGGACTCCAGGACGATGCAACCCCTCGACGGTGCGGCGGAAGAGCGGATTTTCCCTCTCGAACGGGCGGAGCGGCCGGCTCCGAGGACCGTCCTGTGTGCACCGGCAACAGCCACCAAATGCAAACAGGCATCTGCTGAAGCCGATGCCCGTCCAGAAACGACATCCGGGCACGATCCCCCTCTGCACCGCCGGTCGGCGGCGATCCAGCCCGTGCAAGCACGGTTTAGACCTACCATCAATGGAATTTGTTGTCAATTCACAAAATTTGCGTTACAAGGCGCCTGTAGGCCGTTTTTCCCGCCGGTCGATGCATGACGGCGTCCGATCGGTGCAGAACGCTGCAGACCTGCAGCCTGTCGATTTCCCCGTTCTATCAGGATTCTTTCGATGCATTGCGCACAACCCCGACCCATTTACCTGGACCACAACGCCACGACACCCATCGCCCCCGAGGTGCGTGAAGCCATGCTCCCTTACATCGGAGAGGCGTTCGGCAACCCCTCGAGCGGCTATCCTCTCGGCCGGCGGGCCAAGGATGCCCTGGAAGAGGCCCGGGCCGACGTCGCCCGCCTTCTCGGCTGCAAGCCGCAGGAGATCGTCTTCACCTCCGGCGGCAGCGAGGCGAACAACATGGCCCTCAAGGGCCGCGTGGACTTCCGCCGCCCGGGGGCCTTCCACCTCGTGACGACGGCCGTCGAGCACCCGGCGATCCTCAACCCCGCGCTCTACCTCGGCGAACTCGGGGCAACCATCACCGTTTTGCCGGTCGACGGCCGCGGCCGGGTCGATCCGGACGCAGTCCGGCGCGCCCTCAGGCCCGGCACCGGGTTGATCAGCGTCATGCTGGCCAACAACGAGACAGGAACGCTCCAGCCGGTCGCCGAGATCGCGGCGGTCGCCGCGGAGCACGGGGTCCCGGTCCACACCGACGCCGCGCAGGCGGTGGGAAAGATCCCCGTCGACGTCGACTCCCTCGGCGTCGCGTTTCTGAGCGTCGCGGGGCACAAACTCTACGCCCCCAAAGGCGTGGGGGTCCTCTACATCCGGGAAGGCCTCGAAATCACGCCCCTCATCCACGGCGCGGGGCAGGAGTCCGGCCGGCGCGCCGGCACGGAGAACGTCCTCCTCGCCGTGGGACTGGGCGCGGCCTGCCGGCTGGCGGCCGAGACCCTCGCGGCCGAACGCCGCAGGGTCGAACTGCTCAGGGACGAGTTGCAGGAACGCCTCTTCGCCGGCATCGACGGGCTCGTCCTGAACGGCGACCCCTCCGAGCGTCTTCCGAACACCCTCAACGTCTCGGTGCCCGGTCTGCAGGGCGGTAGGATCCTCGAAGCTCTCCCGAACCTCATGGCCAGCACCGGGGCCGCCTGCCACGACCGCAGCATAGCCCTCTCCCATGTCCTTTCCGCGATGGGCATCGAGCCCGCCAGGGGCATGGGCGCTTTGCGTCTGTCGCTCGGCAGGTCCAACACACTGGATCAAATCATCGAGGCCGCCGGCCTCATCATCGACCAGGTCAAAAGGATGGATCATGAACGACTTTGAAGCGGACAAACCCGCCCTGCTGATCATCGATATGGTCAAGGACAATTTCGTCGAAGAGAGGCATCTGCCCATCACGCCTCTGGCAAAGGCCATCATCCCTCCCATCAACGCCCTGAGCGCCGCCTTCCGGGAGGCCGGTTGGCCGGTGGTCTTCGCGACCGACGCCTTCCACGCGGAGGATTTCATCTTCAAAGGGCGTATGAGCCCCCACTCGCTGGCAGGCACCGAAGGCGCCGAGGTCGTGGACGAACTGGACCGCCGCCCGGAGGATTACTGGCTGCCGAAACCCCGTTTTTCGGCCTTCTTCAAGACAGGGCTCGAACACTGGCTGAGGGAAAGGGGCGTTACCCTTTGCGCCGTAGGAGGCATCGCCACCAACTTCTGCGTCCTCACGACCGTCATGGACGCCCTGTGCCACGACTTCAAGGCCGTCCTGCTCGAGGACTGCGCAGCGGCGGCCTCCACAGAAACGCACCGGCAGACGCTCGGCCTTTACCGCCGCAACCCCCTTCACCCGCTTTTCCAGGTCATGCGCGCACCCGCTCTGCTGGAAGCGCTCAAACCGTCGTGAGCCCGACATGAACCGGACGCCCCCTTCCGCACCACCCGAGAGCGATCCGATGGCAGCCTTTTACGAAGGGCTTGAAGACCTCGCCATCCAGCAGGCGCGGCGGCTGATCAACCTGTCGATCTACAGCAAGGCGCTCCTGTCCATGCTGCCCGTGGCGCTGATCGCCACCGACAGGGACGGCCTCGTCCGGATGAGCAACAAGGCCGCCCAGGATATCCTGGGATTCCAGGAGGAGGAACTCACCGGCAAACCGGCCGCGGAGATCTTCGGCCCCGGAAGCGAGGTCGGGCGCAGGCTCCTCCGCGCCCTGGAAGACGCCGAGCCCGCCCACCTGGCCTCGCGCAGCCTGAAGCTGCCCTCCGGCAAGACCCTGGTGGGAAACCTCTACCTGCAGCCTTTCAGGGATGATGAAAACGCCCTGCGCGGCCTGCTGGTGACCGTCGAAGACCGCTCCTATGTGCACTTTCTCCATGATGCCTTCAAGCGCTACGTGCCGCCCTCGGTCTCGGAGATGATCGCCCGCAACCCTCAGGAACTGCGGCTCGGGGGCGAGGAAAAAAACCTCTCGGTCCTTTTCGCGGACATAGAGGATTTCACCCGCTACAGCGAATCGCACACCCCGAACGAGATGGTGACGCTGCTGAGCGAGTATTTCACGGTCATGACCGACGAGGTTTTCGCCTTTGAAGGGACGTTGAAGGAATACGTGGGGGACGAGCTGATGGCGATCTTCGGGGCGCCGGTCGAGCAGTCCGATCATCCATCGAGGGCCTGTCGCGCGGCCCTCGCCATGCAGGCGGCCCTCGGCGACCTGCGGCGGCGCTGGCGCGCCGCGGGCCGCCCGGCCATCCGGGCCCGCATCGGCGTCAACACGGGTGCAATGCTGGTCGGGAATCTCGGATCGCCCTACCGCTTCTCCTACGGCGTCCTGGGCGACCAGGTCAACCTGGCCTCCCGGCTCGAAGGCCTTTGCGCCGTCTACGGAACGCCCATCCTGATCGGAGAGCGGACCGCGCAGGCGGTCGGGCCCGCCTTCCGCCTGCGCGAGATCGACTGGGTCCGGGTCAAGGGCCGCGTCCAGTCGGTGCGCATCTACGAACTTCTGGGGGAAGCGGACGCCCCCCCGCCCGCACCCGCGCGCGAGGCAGCCCTGGCCTTTTACGCCGAAGCCCTCGAGGCCTACCGCAAGCGCAGGTGGAGCCATGCCCTCCGCGGCTTCGAGCAGGCCGCCGCGGCGGATCCGGAAGACGGCCCTTCCCGCGTCATGGCCGGGCGCTGCAAACACTTCCTCGACGCGCCGCCGCCTGAGGACTGGGAAGGAGTCTTCGAGCACACCCGGAAATGAACCACCCTCCGAGCCGTTTCCCCGTCCGCGCCGCACTCCCTAAGTCACCGGCTTGAACTTCTGCTGGACGGCACCACAGACCGGGCAGTTGACCGGCGGCTGATCCTCGGCGATGTAGCCGCAGACCTGGCAGACGAAATAGGCGGTCTCCCGTTCGGCCAGCATGTCGTTCATCGCCCGCTTGTACAGGTCGGCATGCTCGCTTTCGACATCGCGGGACTGGGTAAAGGCCTTCTCGACCGCGGCGACCCCTTCGTTCATCGCGTCCTGGATCAATTGGGGATATTCGTCCACATTCGCACGGATCTCGTTCTCGAACGCGGCCTGAAGGTTTTCCTCGGTGGATCCGATCTTCCCACGCATCAACCGCAGATAGCGCTGCGCGTGGACCCCCTCCGCCTCACTGACGGCCCTGAAGAGGCGCGCGATCTGCGCATACCCTTCGACCTCCGCCTTCTGGGCGAACGCGAGATTGCGGGCCGAGGCCTTCGACTCGGCCGCAAAGGCATAACCCAGGTTCTTTTCGGTCTTCTCACCCATTCGTCTTCTCCTTCGTGGTTGTTTTCAGACATAGCGATGCGCGTAGCGCCGCACCGGATACCCGTCGAGCACGTGAAAGCTCCGCATCTTCCGCAGGGTCTCGGCGGAGAAGATCCCGATCGGCAGGTAGAGAATCGTCTTCCCCAGCCGCGCCGCCACGCTCCGGCAACGCCCGGACGGCGGCTCCGCCGCGACGTAGACGACGTGCCGTTCCAGACTGTAGTCGAGGGCCGCCATCAGCAGGCGCTCGGGCTTGTTGCGGGCCTGGTGGAAGAATGGATCCTTCCAGATGTCGAAGACGCGCATGGGCGGATAGGTCAGCATGAACCCCCCGTGCTGGCAGAGAGAGATCCCCGGCCCTTTCATCACCTCTCCGGCCGGCGTGCTGTAGAAGGCCATGTCCGATTCCTGATCGTGCTCCCCCAGCCAGGTCACGCACCAGGGATAGGCCTCTTTCCCATCGCCGTCCGGATGATCGGGGTCGAAAATGACCACCACGGACCCCACCCGGCCGCGCAGAGGGCGCTCTTCGCGCACGTAGACCCTCCCCGTGGCCCACCTGCGGACCGTTTCCCGCACATCCAGTCCATCCTGCATCGAACCCGTGAACGGCTCGATGCGGACATTCTCCTCCGTCTTCACCTCGAGTGCCTTCTTCTTGAGGTACTGACCGTACCCCTCGATGACCAGGTCCTCCGGCGGGTAGGAACAGATGGCCTCCCCCCTGAAGCTCCGCCGCCACTCGCCCGGCGCCGCCTCCCTCGGCCTGCGCCTGACGGGGACCGGGACGAGCCTTCGGCGCATCTGTTTGAGCCGCCGGTGGAAGCGGATCCGCCTCTGATCGAGAAAGAGGTCTTCGCCTGAAAGGCGCAGAACCGGCAGATCCGGCTGCTCGGACTGCCATGGGTAGTCGCTGCCGGTCTCCCAGAGCTCGTAGGCGAAATTGTCGTCCACCGCGCCCCGCGCCGCCACGAGCAGCTGGTAGAAATTCGGGACGAGCCTGCCGCTCAGAAGCCCATAGTTGCGGGCGAAGCGGTTCAGAACGCGGAACTGCTGCATCGAGAGCCGCTCCCGCGCATGCTGCCAGTGCCGTTCTCCAGCCAGCCGGACCATTTGCGCCTGAACCTCCAGCCGATCGAGCCCCTCCGCTTCGCCCCGCGACCGCGCCGCTTCATACTGCGCCGCCAGAAATGGCGTTTCGGAGAGGATTTCCCGGCTCGAATCCCGGTGCAGATGCGCCAGCATCACCCCGTCACGATGGGTCCTTCCGATGACGCGGGCCTGGGGGGCCTCGATCTCGCGCCGGACCCCCGCCAGGTGGGCGAGACCCCCTACGAAGAGCACCCGGCGGCCTACGGCGCTCAGCCTCTGCAGGTGATAGGCCATGGTCTTTTCGCGCAGAAGATCCTCCTGGACAACCGCCTCTGCCGCTGCATCCGAGCTCAGCCAGGCATCGCAGTAGGCCTGATGGCCGATCCGCTTCACGGCGTAGGAGTCCGGAAACACTCTAAAATCGTAGGGGTAATCAGCGGTATCCCGATCGATGAAGTGGACGGGCACACCTTGCGCAAACGCCAGGCGGAGCGCTTCCACCTGTCCGTCGGTCGGCTCCAGGACGAGATAGGTCAACACCCCGTCCTCTTCCTCGTAGCTCACGACCGAGAGGAGGGGCAGACGCGCCACACCGCGCAGGATCGACTCCATCAGGGTCTCGGGGTATTCGACCGCAACGACCTCCGGCCGGAACTCCCAAAACTGCCGGCGCACCTCCTGGGCGAATTCGAGCAGATTGTGCAGGATGGGGACGAAGCGGATACTTCCCCAGTCGAGGCTAGAAATCCTCTGGTCCGGCATGCAGCAACTCCGAGAACAGGCGGGCCGCGTTGACATCCAGGATCATGGCTGCAGCCTCCCCCAAAACGGCGGGAAGCAGCTCGGAGCGCTCCCTTCCGACCTGCTTGCCATCCGCAGCCAGGCGTTTGAGGGCGTACCGCGCGATGTTGATCCCATCCCGGACGGAATAGCGCTCGTCCGCCTCGTGGGCCGCCTGGAGGAAGGTCAGCACATATTCGATGACCTCATCATCGGAGAAAGGCAGATTGCTCTCCAGGATCCGGCGCTCCTCGTCGCGATCGGGAAAATCGATGTAGATTTGCGGTTGGAGCCGCGAGTGGATGTATTCGGGCAGTTCGAAGGTCGAGGCATCCTCGTTCATGGTGGTGCAGAACCGGAAGTCCGGATGCGCCTTGATCTTGACCCCGGCCACGATGGACTCCACATACCGGCGGGCATCCAGCAGGGGGGCGAGGGAGGCCCAGCTTTTCTCGCTCATTCGGTTGCCCTCGTCGATGATCGCCACCCCGCCCTTGATGACCGCGCTGACCACAGGGCTCGCCATGTACCGGATGCGGCCCTGTTCCGCGATCACCGGGGTGATGACCAGATCCTCCGGACGCGTGTCCATCGTCGCCTGAAAAAGATAGACCGGGCGCTGCAGGATCCTGCCGGCATGGTAGGCCAGAGTGGTCTTGCCGACCCCCGGCTTTCCGATCAGCCTTGGATTGAGCGGGAGATCTTCTTCCCCCAAAACGAGCCAGGCCGCCAGGACCTGCGTGACCAGCTCCGGCTGGCCCACCCAGCGGAGAGGGACATCGTCGGGGGCGGCGAGATGGATCTCCACCCCATCCAGGGTTACCGTTTCAGCCATTCCAAATCCTCCATAGACAAGGCTTCCCGCTCATCGGGGGCCTGCAGATGCCTTCCGGACCCAGGCCCGGGTTTCCCTTCGGGAAACACCGGGAAAGCTCCGGTTTTCGACGTTCATACCACACCGGAAGATTCTAATGGCGAGGCGGACAAAATGCAAATCCCGAATCTCCCGGAGGCCCGGCCCCAAAGCAAAGGGTTTCTTTACACATTGTAAAAAGGCTCAACAGAGGCCTCTACGCCAAAGGCCGCCGGCCGGCCCCTTGACCGCAGGAAAGACCGGTTCGGGCGGCAGGCACCGGCCGGTCGATTGTTTGGCATATATGTTGCTTTGTGCTAAACTGGGTTTCATTCGTAAAACGAGGGGATGAAACCTGGCGTCCCCGCCCCGGCAATCCGGTTTTCGGTGAGGGGGCGCGGGCAAACTTCTGGAAACGCTTCAGGGCAGGAGGTGCTGGCATGCTCGTCAAGGATTGGATGAGCCGGAACGTGATCACCATCGACATCAACGACAACATGCAGGAAGCCACCAAGCGGATGAAGCAGCATGACATCGGCATGCTGCCGGTCATGAAACGGGGGAAGATCGTCGGCATCGTAACGGACAGGGATCTCAAACGGGCCTCCGCCTCCGATGCCACCACGCTCGAGGTGCACGAACTTCTCTATCTGATATCGCGGATCAAGCTGGCCGATATCATGACCAAAGACCCCATACTGGTCCCCTTCAACCACACGGTCGAGGAAACAGCGGAAGTCCTCCTCAAACACCGGATTTCCGGGGCGCCGGTAGTCGACTACGACGGCAATCTCGTAGGGGCCATCACCAAGGGGGACATCTTCCGCTGCCTCATCAGCCTCACGGGCGTCGGGCACCGGGGCATCCAGTTCGGGTTCCAGGTGGAAGACACCCCGGGCTCGATCAAGACTGTGGCGGACATCATCCGTAAATACGGCGGCCGCATGGTCAGCATCCTGACCAGCTACGAACGGGCGCCAAAAGGGTACCGCCAGGTATTCATCCGGATGTACGGGGTGGACCGCTCCAGGCTGGCCGAACTGAAAGACGAACTCCGTCAGAAAGCCACCCTGCTGTATATGGTGGACCATCGCGAAAACATCCGGGAGATCTATGGAGAATCTGCCTGAGCACGGGCCACCACCCGGCAGGGAGACCTCACCCTCTCATTTACAGGAGGCAGACCATGGCTGAAACCCCCCAAAAACCGCTGCTGCTCGCACTCGACGGCTCCGAACGCGCCTTTCAGACCGTCAGGTACATCAGCGAAATCCCGTCCATGCGCAGCATGCCGGTCGTGCTCTTCAGCGTATTCAGCAGGATCCCGGAACCTTACTGGGACCTGGAGCGGCAGCCTCACGTCGGGCGCCGCATCGCGGAGGTGCACGCCTGGGCCGTCGAAGAGGAGAAGCGGCTCAAGGCCCACATGGAAAAGGCGCGCAAATACTTGTTGAAGGCCGGTTTTTCACCGGAATCGGTGAAGATCCTGATACATGCGAGGGAGTCGGGAATCGCCCGGGACATCCTCAAACAAGCCGCAAAAGGATGCCGCGCCGTGGTCGTCGGCCGCAAAGGCATGACCCACCTCAGGCGCATCGTCCTCGGCAGCGTTTCCGCCAAACTCCTCGAGGGAATGCATTTCACCCCCCTGATCCTGGTCGGAAAGGGGGCCCGGCCGGGCAAGGTCCTGATCGCGGTGGACGGGTCCGAAGGATCGCTCCGTGCTGTCGATTTTGCCGCCGCAGCCCTTGACGGCAGCTCGATGGAAATCACCCTGACCCATGTGGTCAGGGCCTCCACCAGAGAGACGATCGGAGAGGCCGAGATCGTGATCGGACGGTTTTTCGACGAGGCCAAGGAGCACCTCATGGCCGGGGGGATGCGCCCCACCCAGATCAGCACCCAGGTCATCACGAGTGTCCCGTCGCGGGCGGCCGCCATCGTGGAAGAGGCCCGAAAAGGCGGGTACGGCACCATCATCGCCGGCCGAAGGGGAATCAGCAAGGTGGAGCAGTTTTTTTTGGGCCGCGTCACCAACAAGCTGATCCAAATGGGAAAGGGCCTGGCGATATGGGTCATCAACTAGATTCCATCCGGAAATGGTCTTTTGAGCCGATCTCGGCGTCAATCTGCACGTTTGCTTGTGCGGCGACGTGCAGGCCGCCTCGGCGAGAACGTTTGATTTCATTGATATCGCCGAAACCGGGACCCGCCCCGCAGGGGTGGGACTAAGCACGCGCAGCGTGTGAAGAAACCGGGACTCGCCCCGCAGGGGTGGGACTGAGCACACGAAGGGTATGAAGAAACCCGGACCCGCCGCGCAGCGGTGGGTCCGAGCAGGCGTAGCGTGAAAAGAAAAATCCTCCGTTCTAAATGGAAACCGGGTTCTACGGCGAAAGCATTTCCGGATGAATACGGATGAGTGACGGAAGGGCTGTTTCTTACAGATCGGTTACCGGAGGCAGGCGGTGAGCATCTACAACCTCGAGAAGATCTTCATGCCGTCGAGCGTGGCGCTCGTCGGCGCCACGGAGAAGGCCGGAACCATCGGCGAGGCGCTTCTGCACAACCTGCTGGAGGCGCCCTTCAATGGGGCCGTCTTCCCCGTCAACCCGAAGTACAAGGAATTGATGGGGACCCGGTGCTACGCGTCCCTCAGGGAGATCGGACAACCGGTCGATCTGGCGGTTGTCGCCGTGCCCATCGACAAGGTGACCGCCGTCATCGATGACGGCGAGGCGGCGGGCCTTGGCGGCGCCATCGTGATCTCCGCCGGCGGGAAGGAGACCGGGGAGCGCGGCCGAGCCATCGAAAAGGCGATCCGCGAGAACGCCGACGCGGCCGGGATCCGGATCATCGGTCCCAACTGCATGGGCATCGTATCCTCTTCCGTAAAGCTCAACGCGACCTTTGCCCACCGGGCGCCGCTCAGCGGCCGGCTCGCATTCATTTCGCAGAGCGGCGCCATGTGCGCCGCCATCCTGGACCTTTCTGAACGCGAGGGGATCGGTTTCCGCTATTTCGTCAGCATCGGGTCGATGCTGGATGTCGACTTCGGCGACCTCGTCGACTACCTCGGGCATGACCCGGAGGTCAGCGCCATCGTGCTGTACGTCGAAAGCCTGACCCATCTGCGCAAGTTCATGAGCGCCGCACGCGCCGTCTCGCGGGTCAAACCCATCGTGGTGCTCAAGGCGGGCCGGTCGGCCGCCGGCGCCGCCGCAGCATCCTCCCACACCGGTGCGATGGCGGGGGAAGACGCCGTCTACGATGCCGCTTTCAAGCGGGCCGGCATGCTGCGGGTCGAGACCATGAACGAACTCTTCGACTGCGCCGAGCTGTTCGCCAAACAGCACAACCCGCGCGGAAACAGGCTGTGCATCCTTACGAACGGAGGCGGCCCGGGGGTCATGGCGGCCGACGCCCTGGCCTCCCATGGCCTCGAGCCGGCCCCCCTCCAACCCGACACCCTGAAGGCGCTCGATGCACTGCTTC
Organism: uncultured Desulfatiglans sp.; assembly: GCA_900498135.1. NCBI lineage: Bacteria > Pseudomonadati > Thermodesulfobacteriota > Desulfobacteria > Desulfatiglandales > Desulfatiglandaceae > Desulfatiglans > uncultured Desulfatiglans sp. Next base: position 3,216,621 of record LR026961.1, on the reverse strand, counting down.
CGCCTTTCTGGAGCAGGCGCAACCCGATCGACATCCTGGGAGACGCCGTCCCCGAACGGTGGAAGGCCGCAGCCGAGATCTGTCTTTCGGCCAAGGAGATGAATGCGCTCATGACCGTTTATGTCCCGCAGGGCCTGAACCCGACGGCCGAGGTCGCCTCCGCCCTCGTATCCGCGTTCCGGAACAAAAATCCGGACATGCCGCTCTTCTCCGTCTGGATGGGCGGTGAGGGGGCGGATCCGGGGCGGGAGGCCATGAATCGGGCCGCCTTCCCCACCTACGACTCGCCGGAGCGCGCGGTCACGGCCTTTATGTACGCAGTTTCGTACGCCCGCAACCTGGAAATGCTCCACGAGATCCCGCCGAAGTTCGACCGGTCGCTCTATTTCGACAGGGTCACGGCAAGGTCGATGATCGAGAAGGCCCTCGAGGACGGTGGGGGGATGCTTGACGAGCCCCTGTCCAAAAAGATCCTGAGCGCCTATGGGATCCCCGTCAATCCGACCGAAACCGCCCATGACGCCGACGAAGCGGCGGCCTTGAGCGCCCAGCTGGGCTTTCCGGCGGTGATGAAGATCCTGTCACGGGACATCGTCCACAAATCGGATGCCGGCGGCGTCGAATTGAATCTGAAAACGCCCGATGAGGTCCGGGAGGCCTTCGAGCGCATCGTCGCGGCCGCCCGCGCCTACAAGGCGGATGCACGCATCGACGGCGTCACCGTGCAGCCCATGATCTCCCATCCGATGCACGAACTCATTCTCGGCAGCAAAATGGATCCCGATTTCGGGCCGGTGATCCTTTTCGGCGCGGGAGGCATCCTCACGGAGCTCTGGAAGGACCACGCGCTGGCGCTGCCTCCGCTCAACCGGCTGCTCGCCAGGCGCCTCGTGGAGGAGACCCGGATCCATCGGGTCCTCGAGGGTTATCGGAACATCCCGCGATCCAACATCGAACTGCTGGAAGAAGTCCTCGTGCGTCTGGCCCAGCTGGTCACGGATTTCCCGGAGATTTCCGAACTGGACATCAACCCTTTCCTGCTCGACGCCCACCGCGGCCTCACGGTGGATGCACGCATCCGCATCGCACCGCCCGCCGGGCCGTCCCCCGCGCATTTGGTGATCAGCCCCTATCCAAACCAGTACGAGGCCATGATCAACACCAAAGACGGAAGGCGTTTCCTCGTCCGCGCCATTAAACCGGAAGATGCGCCTCTGCTGGTCGACCTCTTTTCGGCCCTTTCTCCCCGCAGCATCTATTTCCGGTTTTTCAGCCCGTTGAAAGCCCTGCCAACGAAGATGCTGGCCAGGCTGACCCAAATCGATTATGACCGCGACATGGCCCTGGTGGCCATCGACACGGAGGTAGAGCACGAACGGATCCTGGCAGTCGCACGCCTCATGAGCACCCCGCGGACGGAAGAGGCCGAATTCGCCGTCGCTGTGGGCGATCCCTGGCAGGGAAAGGGCATCGGTGCGGCCCTGATGGAGCGCCTGATCGGGATCGCCAAGGAAAAGGGCATGAAAAAGATCACCGGGCAGGTGCTCGCGGAAAACACGCAGATGCTGGCGTTGGCCCGGCGCCTGGGCTTCGAGGTCAAAAAGGCCGCCGAAAACGGCCTGTATGCCCTCAGCCTCGAACTGAACGGGTGAGCGGCCAGGCTGCTTCGCGGCGGCCGGAGAAAGTCCGGACGGCCCGGCAGCGCACAGGCTGCAGGATCGATCGGGTTGAACCCGAAGCAGGATGGAGGCCGTTGGCCTCCCGGAGCAACAAGGCGGATCCGCCATTCCTAACAACGGGAATGTATCTGGAGGCAGAGGCGGTGAAAAGGATGTTTACGATTCTCGTTGCTGACCGTAATCCGCACATCAGGGACTTCTTGAAACGTGAACTGGCCAACGACGGGTTCAAGGTCCATTTGGCCAAATCCGCCGCGGAGGTGCTCGATTGGGCCTTCGGACCCGAACGGCTGGACCTCCTGATCCTGGACCCTGATCTGCCTGACCTGAAGGACGAGCAACTCTATGAGAAGCTCGACAGCCGCATCCCCGCCCTGCCGGTCGTCATACACGGCTTTCTCCCCGTCGACGATCAGTGGTCCGAGATCCTGGACACCCTGGGCTTTGTCGAAAAAATGGGGAATAGCATTGAACCGCTGAAAACTCTCATCTATAATCTGCTCCCGAATGACGGCCCCTCGCCGGAAGCCCCTTCCGCTGCCGAACAGCGGTCCGAACCTTAGAAAGTTTTATTCGAAAATGGTCTCTCCGGCCAATCTCGGCGTCAATCTACATGTTTGCCCGTGCGGCGACCACCAGGTCGCCTCCGCGCAAACGCCCGATTTCCTCGATATCGGCCAAGCCGGGACCCGGCGCGAAGCGGTGGGGCCGAGAACGCGCAGCGTGTGAACAAACCGGGACCCGCCCCGCAGGGGTGGGGCTGAGCACCGAAGGGTGTGAAGGAAGAAAGATCCTCATTTCCGGATGGGAAGGTTCGGTGGCAACTGCAGATCATTTCCGGATAGATTGTAGGGCGCTTCCATCCGGGCAGCAGGATTTTTCCTCCGATCTGCGGATCGAAAACGTGGCCGCACCGAACAATCCTATCCAAATGGATGGCAGGGAGACGAACCTACGATGAAGCCAAAAAATGAGGGCCGGAGCGGTTATTATCGTTCCCTGTCCCGCAATATGCTGCTGGCCGTATTGATCGTCTCCCTGACGCCGATGTTCCTGGTCAGCGGCTTCATCCTCTACCATTTCCATCACTCCTACCAGGAAAAGGTCAATGCCCATTTGACCACCCTTGTGCGGAAACACAAACAGAACATTGACGCCTTCCTGACCGAAAAGCTCGGTGAAATCAGGTTCCTGGCGCAGAACTACACCCTGGAAGAATTTGAAGATCAGTCGTTCCTGGAAAGCCAACTGGCAGTCCTTCAAAGCACCTTCGGCCCCATGTTCGTGGACCTCGGCGTCATCGACGCCGAAGGCGTTCAACGTGCCTACGCCGGTCCTTTCAGGCTGACGAAGGCCCTCTATTCCACGGCGGACTGGTTCGAAAGGGTCATGCGGGAAGAGTTCTACGTCAGCGACGTGTTTCTGGGTCTGCGGCTCCTCCCGCACTTCATCATCGCCGTCAAGGAAAATTCCAACGGCCGGCCCTGGATCCTCAGGGCCACCATCGACTTTGTCGCCTTCAATGACCTGGTCGAAAAGATCCGCATCGGAGAAACGGGGTTCGCCTTCATCCTGAACCGGCTGGGGGCCTTCCAGACCAAACCCTTTCTGGACGTGAGCCTGGAGACCGGTCCCTATCTCAAACTGCTTGCACAACAACAGTCTAATGGCCGAGAGGTCCAGATCGTCAAGACCCGGGACGAGGCCGGAGAGCGGGCGATCTACGTCTCCGTTTTTCTCAAGAACGGCGGCTGGTGGCTCGTCTACCGGCAAAAGGCCGCCGACGCCTTCGCTGATTTCAACAACGCCCTCAAGGTCAGCCTGGTGTTCATCCTTCTCAGCGTGCTCCTGATCGTCACCACCGGCGTCATGGTCTCGAGGCGGATGGTCAACAGGATCTACCGTTCCGACCAGGAGAAGCGGATGATGAACGAACAGGTGGTCGAAACGGGCAAACTGGCTTCTGTTGGCGAACTTGCAGCAGGGATCGCTCACGAAATCAATAATCCGGTGGCGATCATGGTCGAGGAAGCGGGCTGGATCGGGGATCTGCTCGCTGAAGAGGAATTCAAGGACAGTGAAAACCTTCAGGAGTTCAAACGCGCCCTGGAGCAGATCCGCACGCAGGGAAGACGATGCAAGGAGATCACCCACAAGCTTTTGAGTTTCGCCCGCAAGACCGACCCGAGGATCCAGGAGGTGCAGATCAACGAGCTGCTGGAAGAACTGGTCGCCCTATCGAAACAGCGCGCCAAGTTCAGCAACATCGAGATACTGACTGCTTTTCAGGAGGATCTGCCGCTTCTCAGGGTCTCCCAGTCGGAGCTGCAGCAGGTGTTTCTGAATCTGATCAACAACGCGATCGATGCCATGGAAAAGCGTGGAGGATCGCTCGAGATCGGCACCAAGCAGTCTGATCACACCCTTTTGGTTGAGATCTCAGACACCGGCCCCGGCATCCCTCAGGCCAACCTGGGCCGGATCTTCAATCCCTTTTTCACCACCAAACCCGTCGGAAAGGGAACCGGACTCGGGCTTGCCATCTGCTACGGGATCGTCAAGAAGCTTGGGGGAGAAATCGAGGTGCGCAGCGAGTTGGACGTCGGCACAACCTTCAAGGTCATCCTGCCCTTCGCACCCGTCAAGACCGCTGAAACGGATACCGCACCGGGCGAAAAACCAACCGGCGATGCATCGCCTGGACCCTCGAACTGAACCAGAAAGGAGAACACCATGAGCTTGGCCCATATCATGCTCGTCGATGACGAGGTACCCTTCGTGGAAACCATGACGAAGAGGCTCACGAAGCGCGAACTGGAGGTCGACTCGGCCTTCAGCGGCGAAGAGGCACTGAAGCTTCTCGAACACAAGCCGCAGACGGAGGTCATCATCCTGGACGTCAAGATGCCGGGGATGGACGGCATCGACACCCTGCGCGAGATCAAGCGGCAGCAGCCCCTGGTCGAAGTGATCATGTTGACCGGCCACGCCACCGTTGAAACGGCCATCGAGGGCATGAAGCTCGGCGCCTACGACTACCTGATGAAACCCTGCGACATGGATCTGCTGCTCAAAAAGGTCCAGGAGGCCGCAGCCAAAAAGCGAGAACACGAAGGGAAGATCGTCGAGGCCAGGATGAAGGAGATTACGACCCGCCGGATCTAGGGGAATTGACCGCGCCCGGTTCCGTCAACCTCGACGTCCATCCCGCTCCGTGGAAACGGGCCTCGGAGGACCTGCCCCGGGAAATCCAGGGAGCGGCCCGAAACCAGGAAAGGGCCGTCCCCTTCGGTCTCGGGACGCCCGCCCGGATGGCCCGCCTCCAGCGCGGCGCCTTCGGGTCCTGATCGAAGGATTTCGTCGAGGAAGACAGGGAAGGAGCCTCGCTCGGCCGCACGGAGTATGGGAACACCCCGGCTCGGGATCGGGGATCCTGCTGTCACCCTGATCCATTCATCCGTTTTCGGTCGTCGCCCCGAAACGGTCTTTTCCAGGAGAGATTCATGCCGACGAACAAACACGCGGGGGAAGATCGGATCCGCCTTTTGCTCATCGACGACGAGGTGGGCTACGTGAACGTGCTTGCCAATCGCCTCGGCAAGCGCAAGATCGCAGTCACCAAGGCCTTGAGCGGCTCGGAGGCCATCCAGGCCCTGCGCGGCCAGGATTTCGACGTCGCCGTGCTGGATCTGAAGATGGAAGACATGGACGGGCTCGAAGTCCTGAAGATCTTCAAGAAGATGGACCCGGATCTCGCCGTTATCATGCTGACGGGCCACGGTTCGGCGGAGGCCGCCAGGGAGGGGATCGACCTGGGGGCCTTCGACTACCTCACCAAGCCCTGCGAACTGGACGAACTTCTCGAAAAGATCAGAGAGGCTTACTCCGCCCGGATGAATCCACCCCGAACCGATCCCGCCGAACAAGGTTGAGAATCCGCCTCGGCCGCCCGGCCCTCGGCTTCGGCCATCAGCAGGCCGTTTTCGTCGTTCGGCCGGGTCCCTCTCTCTTTTACACCTTGTAAAAAATGCCGACAAAGAGCCGGTCTACGCCTGCCCTCGCCTTCCGCTGCGTGACTTCACCTTCCAATCCTTTCAGCCCCTTGGGGCCTCAGCGACGTTCGCACGCCTTTGGCACAAAGCTTGATAGACCCCAAATAGGTGCCGACCATTGACCATCGACGTGCCGCTGCAGGCACCAGGGCCGGCGGTGGCCCACCGGGAACTCGTCGCGCCCGCCTCAGTTTGGCCGGTTGAGCGGGCCCCTCGAATCGGGCCGGGCCCACTGAAAAGAACTCCAGGGAAGGCTGCCTGTCACCGGCACGGCCTCGAAGGCCCTCGATGAGGAAGGTGATCGGCCCCGGAAAACGCCGCTGAAGGGGAGTGAGTGCTTTCGGAGCCAGGGGATTCGGCCCGGACCGAAGACGCTGTCTGAATGAACCTACAAGAGAGATACCGCTGTCACACCAAAGGAGGATCCTATGTCACATGTCAAAGCGAGTGCGGACTCAAACCCCGATCAGAGCTTGTGGGCCAGCCGCCCGGGATACAAACCGATCCTGCTTCTGGCTGCGCTGATCGTTTTCGTCGGTTTGTACATCCTGCCCCCGCCTCAAAGCATGGTCAGTCTCGTGGGAACCGAGAAGCCCGCGGGGTACAAATTGCCGGCCGACTGCCAGAGCATCACGGATGCCGTCAACAAGAAGCTCAGCCCGGAGGCCTTCAAAGAAGCCAAGCGGGCGGCCGATGCCGCCCATGGCGGCGCTGAGGCTCAGAAATCCGGCGAAGAAGGGGCCCACAAGGAAAAGGGGCTCATGAAGCCGGAGCAGACCGCTCAGATGTTGAAGATCATGCTGCTGATCTTTTTCGTCTGCGTGTTTCTCTGGGCGACGGAGGCCCTGTCGCTCGGCGCCACGGATCTCCTCGTAGCCGTCCTGCTCTATCTCTTCGCCATCCTCCCCATCAATGACATCTCGAAGGCCTACATGTCCGACGCGGTCTTCTTCATCTTCGGCATCCTCGTCGTCGCGGTCGGCGTCGCCAAGACCGGTCTCGACAAGCGCATCGGGCTGATCATCCTGAGTCGGATCAAGAGCGCCAAGGCGTTCGCCTTCATCTTCATGCCCACGATCGCCGTCTGCGCGAGCTTCCTCTCGGAGCACGCCCTGGTCGCCCTTCTGATCCCCGTCCTGATGGGGGTCTACAAGGTCACCTGCAGGATGTACGGCGTGGAAAAGGACCGCGCCCTGGCCGTCTTCCTGCTCCTCGGGATCTGCTTCGCCGCGAACCACGGCGGGCCGGGCTCCCCCGCGGCAGGCGGCCGAAACGCCATCATGGCCGGATACCTGATGGACTTCGGAAAGGGCATCAGCTTCCTCGAGTGGATGAAATACGGCATGCCCTTCGTCCCCGTGTGCGGCGTCATGATCGGCGCCTACATGTACATCGCCTGCAAGGCGCGCTTCAAGGTGAAGGACATCAACCCGGCCGAGGTCGTCAAGGCCGAGGCGGCGCGCATGCCCAGGTTCGGCGGAAAAGAGGCCATCATGGCGGTGATCCTCGTCTGTCTGGTCGCAGCGTGGATCATCCTCGGGGAACACGCCGGCCTGGGCGGCCCCACGATGTATGCCGTCATCGCCCTGTTCCTCGCACGCATCATCACCTGGGACGACATCCAGGAGGGCGTCGCCCTGGACGTGGTGGGTCTGTACGCGGCCGCCACCGCCATGGGGGCCGGCCTCAAGTTCACCGGCGCAGGCCTCTGGCTGGCCAACACCTTCGTAGACTACCTGCCGAAGGCCCTCGCCCAGGGGGACATGCTCGCCATCGGGGTCAGCGTCCTGACCGGCGCCATGACGAACTTCATGTCGGACGGCGCGACGGTGGCGGCCCTCGGCCCCATCGTGCTGCCCATGAGCGCCCTGGCGGGTGTCCATGTTTGGAAGCTCGGGTTGGCCTGCGCCTTTTCGTCCTCCTTCGCCAACTTCCTCGTGGTGGGCACCCCCAACAACGCCATCGCCTTCGGCATGGGCAAGGACCCCGAGACCGGGGAGCGCCTCCTGAGCGTGTTCGACTTCGTCAAATACGGGCTGCCCGTCACGATCATCGCCTGGCTCGTGCTCTGGTTCTGGTCCATCCTGGGGTATTGGAGGTTTCTCGACTGGCCGGTCCTGAGTTAGTGAACGTGTGAGACAACAGAACGGCGGGCGCGAAGGGATCCCCGGACCGTCCGCCTTGCAGGGAAGCCGCGATGAAGACCCGATTGTACACAAGTCTGCAGAAAAAGATCATCGCCGTGACGCTTTTCGTCTCGTTCGCACCCTTGATCCTCCTGGGCGCAACGATCTACCATCAGTTCGCCCGGCTCTACCGCGACAAGATCGCCGAGCAGATCCGTTACCGCGCCAGCGCCCAGGCCGAGGCCGTCGATCTCTTCCTGAAGGAGCGGACGGCGATCCTCGCCGCCATGGCCGACACCCATCACTTCCAGGAGATGCTCGAACAAAAGGCCCTCGCCAACATCTTCCAGGTCATGAACCAGCGCGCCGGCGCCTTCGTCGACCTGGGGGTCATCGATAACGCAGGCACCCACCGCACCTATATCGGGCCCTACAACCTCGAAGGGCTGAACTATTACCAGCAGCCCTGGTTCGGCGAGGTCATGCGCAAGGGGATCTATATCAGCGACGTCTATCTGGGGTACCGCCAACTGCCCCACTTCATCATCGCCGTACGGCGTCAGGAGGATCAGAACAGCTGGATCCTGAGGGCCACCGTCGATCCGGATGTCTTCGGCAGCATCGTCCGGGCCGCCCAGGTCGGAAAGACCGGGGACGCGTTCATTCTGAACCGGGACGGCCTTTACCAGACCCAGCCCCGCCTGAACGGCAAGATCCTCGGCCAGTCCGGGATCGATCAGGCCAAGTTCGGCGGGGGCACCACCCTGTTCGAGGAGATCGACGCGGACGGAAGGAAAAACCTATACGCCGGGCGATGGCTCAAGAAGGATCAGTGGCTCCTGGTCATCACTCAGGAGGTCGCGGAGGAGATGGGAGGGCTCTTCGCCGCCCGCAACGTCGAGGTCCTGATCATCCTGTGCGGCGTGCTCGCCATCGTCCTCACCACCATCTTCACCACCAAAATGAGCATCAAGCGGCTGAAGGACGCCGACAAACGGATGAACGAGCTGAACGCGCAGCTGGTGCAATCGGACAAACTGGCGGCGCTCGGCAAGATGGCCGCCGGGGTGGCCCACGAGATCAACAACCCCCTGGCCGTCATCCTGCAGAAGACCGGGTGGATGGAAGACCTGCTGGAGGAGGAATCCTTCAGGGACAGCGCCAATGCGGAGGAATTCAAGAACTCCATCCGGAAGATCGAGGAGCACGTCGAGCGGGCCCGCAAGGTCGTCCACAACATGCTGGGGTATGCGCGGCGGATGGAGCCGCGGCTCGAAGACGTGGACGTGAACGAGACCCTGCGGCAAACGATCGCCCTGCTGGAAAATTACGCGCGGATCAACAATATAGAGATTGCAGCCGATTTTTCCCCCAATCTGCCGATCGTCGCCAGCGATCAGTCTCAGCTGCAGCAGGTCTTCCTGAACCTCATCTCGAATGCGATCGACGCCATCGGCAAGGAAGGGCGCATCGAGGTCAAAAGCCGGCAGCTCGGCTCCGAAATCCACGTCAAAGTGGCCGACAACGGACCGGGTATGCCGGAGGAAATCCAGAAACGGGTCTTCGACCCCTTCTTCACGACGAAAGACACCGGAAAGGGTACGGGACTCGGGCTCTGGGTCAGCTACGGGATCGTCGAAAAACTCGGCGGCACCATCAAACTGCAGAGCACCGTCGGGAAAGGCAGCGTCTTCACCGTCCGTCTGCCGGTGGTTCTGCCCGAAAAGAAATAAAAAACCGGACGGAGGGGAGCCTGACGGGAGGCCGCAACACATTTTGCTTCCGTTTTCCTCCCGCAAAGCTACACTGGTATCCATGCGGAAATGATTTTGGGGTAGAACTCCGTTTCCAATCCGGAAAGGAGAGTTTTTCTTTACACGCTGCGCATGCTCAGTCCCACCGCTTCGCGGCGGGTCTCGGTTTGGCCAATATCTAGTCTCCATCCGGAAATGTTTTTGCGGTAGAACTCGGTTTCCAATCCGGAAATGAGGATTTTTGGCCAATATCAAGGAAATCAAGCGTTTGCGCGGAGGCGACCTGCAGGTCGCCGCACAAGCAAACGTGCAGATTGACGCCGAGATTGGCCAAAAAGACCATTTCCGGATGGAAAGTACACTGGTGTCCACAGGAAAAGGATGAAGCAGCATAATCAGGATTTGCGGGAAGGATAACGTAGGACGACCAGGACTCCGATCCGGGAAGGAGCATCTCGAGCCGGGACGTTTCCAACCAAGGGTGCCGACATCCTCCCGCGGCCGGGGACCGATGCCCGGGCCGCGCACGGATGCAGCCTGACGGGGTCGCCGGGGTTTCATCCATTACACAGTTTTTGCCACGACATTGCTTCAGCCCAAGGAGGTCATTATGGACAGTTTCAGAGTGCTGGTAGTAGATGACGAAACGGATTTTCTGGAGACCCTGGTCAACCGCCTGAACAAGCGCCAGATCGATACGACCGGTGTCCAGAGCGGCGAGGAAGCGCTCGAGGTCATGAAAAAGAAGCTCTTTGACGTCGTGATTCTCGACATCAAGATGCCGGGCGGCATGGATGGCATCCAGGCTTTGAGAGAGATGAGGAAGATCCAGCCCCTGGCCGAGGTCATCCTTCTCACCGGGCACGGGTCGGTCGAAACGAGCATCGAGGGGATGAAGCTCGGTGCCTTCGACTACCTGCTGAAGCCGGTGAAACTGGAAGAATTGATGCTCAAGATGGCGCAGGCCTTCGAGAAGAAAGACGCCCACGAACAAAAGATCCGTTCTGCCAGGATCAAGGAGTTGATCCGCTTCCCGGGAAGGGTCCTCGAACAGGAAAAGGAAAAGTAGCACCACTGCAGAATCGAACCGCCTTAGCTCAACCCCCAAAAAAACCGCGGCCGGCAGCCCTCACCCTTGCCGGTCCGCGGTTTATGCCGATTCGCCTGCTCTCCCATCGAGAGACGGGCAGGGACCCATCCTCATTTCCCGATGGACTCCGGCCCCTGCTTGATGAGACTCGCCGGACGGACCCATCCCAGCTTTTCCGAAATCCCCTCCGAGGCCTCTTTCAGAATCTCGACCAGCCCCGCCCGATGCCTTCCCAGGATGGCCTCAAGAGATCCGATCAACGAGACGGAAGCAACGGCCCGCCCGGTGTAGTCCAGAATGGGAACCGCCAGGGCCGCGGCCCCCGAATCGACCTCCGAATCGCTCTGGCTGTACCCCTGTTCCCGGATGACCTCGAGTTCGCGCCCGAGTGCCTTTGCATCCGTGATGGTGTTCCGGTTCACCTTCGGGAGTCCTCTCGACTGGATCACCTCGTCGAGGAAACTCCGCTCGTTGTAGGCCAGCAGTACCTTTCCCGGGGCTCCGGCATGCATGGGGAGCCTGGCGCCCCTTTTCATCGTCAGCTTGACCGGCCGTATACTTTCGATCGTATCCACACAGAGCAGATCGAGGCCGTCGATCAAGGCCAGGACGACGGTTTCCTGCGTCCGCCGGGCGATCGAGAGGAGATAGGGCGCGGCGATCTCCAGCAAAGAAACGTTCGCCGCTGCCAGGACCCCGAGCTTGAATACCTTCCACCCGAGGCGGAATTTGCCGCTGTTTTCGTCTTTGCTGAGGATGTCGTTGCGGAGGAAGACCTTCAGGTAATTGTAGGTGGTGCTCAACGGGATGTTCAGGCTGTTCGAGATCTCCTGTGCAGAGCGTTCGCGGGTCTCCGCATCGAAGAGGCACAGGATTCGAATGGCCTTTTCGAGCGATCCGAAACCCTTGTCCGTTTCCGCAGCCATTCACAAACCTCGATAGCGCTTCTTCAGCATCCGATGGAGGATCTTTCCCGTCGCGGTCCGGGGCATCTCCTCCTCCCCGATGAAGTCGACGCTCTTGGGCCGCTTGTAGCCAGCGATCCGCCCCCGGGTGAAATCCATCAATTCCTGCGCCAGGGCCGGGCTCGGCCAATGGCCTTCCCGCAGCACGACGACCGCCCTGATGGCTTCGCCCCACTTCTCGTCGGGCACCCCGACCACGGCGACCTCCCGCACCGCGGGATGCCCTTTGAGGACGGTCTCCACCTCGGATGGATAGACGTTTTCACCCCCCGTGATGATCATGTTCGCCTTCCGGTCCACCAGGGTGTAATAGCCGTCCTCATCCCGCCGCGCCATGTCCCCTGCGGAAAACCAGTCTCCCTCGAAGACCTCCCTGGTCTTCTCCGGATCCTTCAGGTATTCCTTGAAGACGCAGGGCACCCGGTAGAACAGCTCGCCGACCTCCCCCTCCGGGACCTCGTTCCGGTTCTCGTCGAGCAATCTGATGCGGTCGCTCCCGAAGATCTCTTTGCCGATCGAACCGAGTTTCCGGAACTGGTCCTCCGGCCGAAGCAGGGTCCCCAGCCCGCCTTCCGTACTTCCATAGGCCTCCCATAACTCCGCGTTCCGGAAGTAGTCCATGATGGCGAGCTTCAGCTCTTTCGAGGCCGGCGCGGAGGAAATGAGCAGCTGCCGGATCGAGGAGACGTCTTTGCCCCTCCGTGTCTCTTCCGGCAGGCTCAGGATCATCTGGTAATGGGTGGGAACGAGGGAGGTGTAAGTGATGCCGTATCGGGCGATCGTCGTCAGGAGATCTTCAGGATCGAAGCTGGCCATGTTGTAGATGAATACGGGCGCGGTCACGAGGGTGTAGGGAAAGGAGTACTGGATCGAGTTGACGTGGCACATGGGCATCACGAGCATCGCCTTGTCGGTCGGACGCACCCCCATGTTGATGTTGCTGAGGAGATAATGGGCGATGTGGCTCTCATGCGTGCGCACGACGCCCTTCGGCCGCCCGGTCGTCCCCGACGTGTACATGACGTTCCAGACATCCTCCCCGGATACGCGCCGGCCCGGCTCCTCCGGCGACGCACCGGCGAGGAGTTCCTCGTAACCGACGTACCCGTCGGGCACGGGGTCCTCACCCAGATAGACGAAGGCCCCCTGCGGAATCTTCAACCGGTCCCGGATGCCGTCGATCAGTTCGACGAAAGGCGCTTCGACCACCAGTCCGCGGCACTCCGCGTGGTTGACGATGTACTCGATCTCCGGCGCGGCCAGCCGGAACATGAGCGGCACCACCACCTGGCCGCCCTTGGCGCACCCGGCGTAGATGTCCATCCACTCCCCCCGGTTGAACGAGATGACGCCGAAGGCGTCCCTGTACCCGACGCCCAGACGCCTCAAGCCGTCGGCGAAGCGGCAGGCGCGGTCATTCCAGGCCGCGAACGTGAACTCCCTCGCCTTGTCCTGCCATCCCAGTTTACCGGGATCCCGGAGCGCATTCATCCGGAGGATGTCGCCCACGTGGATCCACCTGCTTCGGCTCATAATCAACGTCCCTTCCACCGAACCCTGAAACGGTCCTCTCCACGGGCGTGCCGCCATCCGCCGGACGGCAGGCAGTCCTGCAGCGGCACCGGCCCTTCCAACCCCTGAATGCCCCGCCGGTTCAACGCCGCAGGTAACGGTCCTCCATGGCCTTGACGAGGTTCGCCATCGTCGCGTAGCACGGTGTGGGGACGCCGGTCTCCTTCCCGTATTCGACGACCTTCCCGCCCAGGAAGTCGATCTCGGTCCGGGTCTTGTTGGCGATGTCGACGCACATGGAATCCTTATGCACCCCCACCTTTTCGAGATACCCCAGGGCCTGGGTCAGATAGTCCTCCCCGAGATCGTAGCCCTTGGCCTTGGCGACGGCCAGGACCTCCTGAAAGCAGCAGTCGGCGATCTCACGGGTCGGGGGGAATTCGAGGGCGTCCTTGATGGTCCGGTCCGTCACGGCGCAGATGGAGGCCATGGTGCACTTCATGATCATCTTCTTCCACACGAACAGCTTGATGTCGTCGACGCACTCCGTATCGAGTCCGCCGGCGGAAAGGTGCTCCGCCAGGCGCTGGCCAAAGTCCCGGTTTTCAGGGACGAGGGCACCCAGGTGGTTCGGACGGTTGAAAAAGGCCGTTTCGACCGCGGTCGGTCCCTTCAGGGCGACCCCGAAATTGAGGGACATCCGGAAGGCCGCCTCCGGGCCGAAAACGTCGGCGATGAGGTCCTCGGTACCCAGGCCATTGTGCGTGCTGACGATCTTGGTCCCCTCCTGGAACACGCCCTTCAACTCCTCCAAGACCTGCGGGAGATGAAAGGTCTTGGTGGCGACGAAGATGCAGTTCGGGCGGTGCTCCCTGCACTTTTCGATGCGGTCGAAAAATCGGCGGACGGGGACCTGGTAATCGAGCTGCCCCGTAATGCGGATGCCGCCCTTTTGCAATTCCTCCGCCAATCCCGGCCTGGGATCCACCAGTATCGTGTCCGGATCGCGGCTGAGCAGGGCCGCCGCCAGAACGGCGCCCGTCGCCCCGATACCCACTACGGCGATTCTAAGGTCATCCATGCGTACTCCCCCTTCGTCAAATCATTTTGAACGCTTCCTTCGCACCAGAGTACTTCTCCCTGAGCACCGTTTTCAGAAGTTTGCCGGTCGGGTTCCGGGGAACCCGGTCGAAGACCACCTTTCGCGGCACTTTGTAGATCGCCAGCCTCGATTTGCAGAAGGCGATGATCTCCTCCCCGCCGACCATCCTCCCCTCTTTCAGCTGAACCACGGCCATGACGATCTCGACGAACCGCTCATCCGGATACCCGATCACCGCCGCGTCGTCGACGTCCGGGTGCTCGTGCAGGACCTCTTCGATCTCCACCGGGTAGATGTTCTCCCCGCCGCTGGTGATCATGTCTTTTTTCCGGTCGACGATATAGTAATACCCCTCCTCGTCCATCCGGGCAAGGTCTCCTGTATAAAAAAAGCCGTCGCGGATACTCTGCCGCGTGAGATCCGCATTCCTGTAATATCCCTTCATGAGCCGCGGCGTCCGGATCGCAATTTCCCCAACCCGACCCGGAGCGACGTCCTTCCCCGCCTCGTCGACGATGCGCCCTTCGACCCCGAAGTCGGGCCTCCCGATCGAGCCGGGCTTGCGCAGGATATCGGCGTCATAGATGCACCAGGTCGCACCGCCGCCCGCCTCCGTTGTCCCATAGGTATGGATCACGTTGCAGGGCAAGAGGTCCAGCAATCGGCTGAAGATATGGGGCGGCACGGGCTGTGCGCCGGTCGTCACATATTTCCAGGAAGAGAGGTCGAACCGCCGCGGATCGATCTTTCCGACCTCGATCTGGTTGATCAGGTCGACACACATCGGGACCACCGCCAGGAAGGCGTTTGCCTTCTCTTCCTCGATGGCCTCCAGGAGCCATTTGGGATCCCGGTATTCGCATATGAGGGTCCCGGTCGCGCCCACCACATAATAGGAAAACCACATGAACAGGCTGCCCGAATGATAGAGGGGAAGCACGATCAGGTAATTGTCGTCCACCGTCAGCGGAAGGCTCAAGCCGTTTCCGACGGCGGTCGCCTGCATGCTTCCGTGCGTGTGGACCACCGGTTTGGCATTCCCGGTCGTGCCGGAGGTGAACATGACCGCCAGGTCATCGCCGTCCTGCATGTCGACGATACACTCTGACGTGTCGGCGGAGCGCTCGATCTCGGAGAACGAAGTCATCCCCTCCGGACAGACCTCCCCATCGACGATGAACCGCCGGACGGTCTTGAGCCGCTCCCGAACGTTGTTGACGCGGTCAAGAAACTCAGGCCCGAACAGAAAAGCGGACGGCTCGGCGATGTCCCCTGCATAGGCGATATCCGATTCGATGAATCGGAAATTCAGAGGGAC
>LR026961.1:2889925-2894653 GCA_900498135.1 uncultured Desulfatiglans sp. | reverse complement strand
GGCCCAGTCGCCCACTGTCTCCAATGGGTGGTTGGCTCCGAAGATGCCCAGGGGGCTGATCCGCATCATGGCCCCATTGGCCTGGCTGTCTGGATATGCGAAAAAATGCCATGTTTTGCGCTCCGGAACGCTGGAGGGACAGGATCACCCACAGAGCTCGCGGCTCATTTCCTCAGCCATGGGCCCTTTTTATGCAATTTGGGTTACCTTCCTCATGGCTCAAAACCTTACCCGCCCTACATTAAATTTTAGGGCGTGTCTCATCCACGTTGACACAGAGGGCTTGCACAACCAGCAATACAGATTTCAATTAGTTTCCATCCGGAAATGGTCTTTTTGGCCAATCTCGGCATCAATCTGCACGTTTGCTTGTGCGGCGACCTGCAGGTCGCCTCCGCACAAACGCTTGATTTCCTTGATATTGGCCAAAAATCCTCATTTCCGGATTGGAAACTGGGTTCTACCGCGAAATCATTTCCGGATGGACACCAATTAGGCATTTCCATTATTTTGGTGCAAGAAAGAGTCCGTTGTGCTTTTACGTATTTAGTTTCCATCCGGAAATAGGGTTTTTTGATTCCGGCAAACGATGGCAAAATTCACCCAGCTCTGGGATTTTGTTCTGCGACAAAGTTTTTCAAATTTTCTAGGCATTACATGTCAAATTTAGCAATTTTTGCACAAACTTATCCCTGCGTATATCAAATTGATCTATTTATTTTCTTTCAGTCTGATTTAAGTGGCTGTTTCGCTCCTGGCAATGGTGAATAAATTCGCTGCTAAAATCGATGTCCATATGTAGCTCTTGAAGGACCTAAGAGACTTCCATGTGCAGCGGGACAATCCAAAGCATCGTTTTAGCCAGGAGATACCAGCCTCAATACCGGCACGGAAGGAACGTAGCTTATTGTAAACCCATGTGCTTTTACACATATCCGTTTCTTTTAGGCCGCGTTTCTTGGCGAAGCAGACATCCTTGATGCCCCTCGATTTTGCTTCCTGGAGATTGCTTTTTGAAGCAAAACCGCCATCCAAGGAAACTTTTTGCGGGTAACGGCCATAGATCTGCTCATGGCGGTCCAACATTTCGACGGTTAAATTTGTATCAGCGGGATTACCTTTAAGGATCAAGCAGTCAGTAATCAGATTAGATGGTCCGCCACTCACACATATTTTATGGCCGAATAATGTATCCCGCCGGTCTTTGATGATGATATCTGTATGAGGTTCAAAGATGGAAACGATTTTCTCTGAAGCTGGGACTTTTTCATTATTGATCACCCGCCGCCGAGTTTGGCTTATAACCCCTTCAGCCAGTGGGATAAGTCGTTTTATTTCTTCGTTAATACCTTGTGCCATGGTCGCTTGTAACGGGTCTGGGAACACAGTGGAGTCTAAAATTGACACGGCGCTATGTGCATAGCCAATTGTCTTTTCGGCTACTATAAGAAGATCTTTATATTTTTCTTTTCGGATTTTATTGTTCTTGGCATTCAATATAGCAAGCATTCTTCGTTTGGCTCTTTTACAATGATCGGAGAATTGTAAATTAACTTGATCCAATCTATCATTGATAAAAACCAATTTATTTGTAAAAACACGAACACAGTCCCATAAAAGAGATGAATCAAGTGGTTTATGGATATTCGTTTCTACAACGGTGCAATCAATCCGTGACTGTTTTCCAGGTTCGATCTTTTTGTCAAGAGCATATGCCACGATCAGCTTGTTTATATTCTCTATGGTGGAAGCAGAAATGGATTTGATATTGCTACAAAGAGCGGTCTTTTTAAACCCCTTTTGGGTTATGCCGATCCTACAGAAATTTCGATACGTTCTGGAGTCGACAAGATGGAACGCGAGTTCTTCATAGCTGAAGCCTTCGGTTTGCTTGATGATAGCGGCACGCAGGACTTGCTCTGCGCTCATGCCTTCGGCTCCCTTACTACGATTTTTGATTCCACGAGTAAGGTCTTGCAAAACCATCTCGTTTATAATAGAAAGATCATCAAGGATGGCACTTATCCGCTCGTAATCTTCGGCGTGCGGATGGTTAACACTGGGATCCATCAAGGGCATCTGCTGCTGATATTTCTTGCGCATTTTTTGGTGGCCTTTTCCTATTTGTTGTCGTTATTTCAGTCGCTTGAATAACGTTATACCAACAAATCCTGGAAATTGTCCACCTTAAAATGCGCTTTTTTTAGGTCTTATCAATAAATTACGTTTTCCGGATGGAAACTATTTAAAAGATGGACAAGTCGTCCCGGATACCGAAAAAATCCCCCTGGAGGCCGGAATGTGAAGAAAACCAACGAAATTATCCTATACAAAACCTCAGACGGCGACAAGAAAGTCGGCGTCCTGTTTCATGACGAAAATTTTTGGCTGACCCAGAAGTCGCTGGCCGGGCTGTTCAATGTAAAGGTGCCGGCAGTCAGCAAGCATCTTAAAAACATTTTTGATTCCGGCGAGTTGGATGAGGATTCAGTTGTTTCCATTTTGGAAACAACTGCCGCTGACGGGAAGACCTACAAAACAAAATATTACAACCTCGACGCCATCATTGCGTTGGGGTACCGGGTGAACAGCTACCAGGCCACCCAATTCCGGATCTGGGCGACCAAAACCTTGAAGGAATTCATCATCAAGGGCTTTGTGCTGGATGATGAACGGCTGAAACAGGGAAAACATTTCGGCAAGGATTATTTCGATGAGCTTCTGGAACGGATTCGTGAAATCCGAGCCAGTGAGCGCCGTTTTTACCAGAAAATTACAGATATTTATGCGCTTTCGGCAGATTATGACCAAAACGCTCCCATCACCCATGAATTTTTCGCTACGGTGCAGAATAAACTGCACTGGGCTATTACCGGAAAAACCGCCGCTGAAATCATCTATGAGTCGGCGGATGCCGAGAAAATGCACATGGGGCTGACAAGCTGGAAACAGGCACCTGATGGGAAAATTTTGAAATCCGATGTCTCCGTCGCCAAGAATTACCTGAACGAGGCCCATATCAAAGAACTGAACCGCATTGTGAACGCCTACCTAGACCTTGCCGAAAATCGGGCTGAACGGCAGCTTGTCATGAAGATGGAAGATTGGGTTCAGTTTCTGCACAGTTTCCTGGAGCTTTCCAGCTACCCGATTCTTAAAGACAAAGGAAAGATAAGTGCCCTTGAGGCCAGAGTGAAGGCCGAACAGGAATACGAAACATACAGAAAGCGACAGGACCGGGAGTATATTTCTGACTTTGACCGGGAAATAAAGCGAATTCAGGGTACCCAAGAGGAAGATGATGAATAAATCCTCCGAAACCGCTTTTGAAATGACCGCCCTTGACTGGTTTAAATCCTTTGGCTGCCCTCTGTGGCAGTTGCCATGGACCTTGGCGTGCGTCCATACGGCCATCTCCGGTGCGACGTCGGGCAAAAGCTTCAGGAACACTTTCTCGGTTTCGGCGAAAACGCTCAAAGGCTTCTGTCTGGTCGTGCCATGAATCCGGTTGCCTGCCTCCTCGAGCACCCACCGCTGGAGTTGCTCGTTGGCATCGCGGAGGGTGCGGAACTCTCGCAAGGGCAAAAAACTCCTTTTGATGTACTTGACCCCGCTCTCCACCCGGCCCTTTTTCTTCGGATCCCGAGGCGGGCAGGGGCTGATCAGGAAGCCGTAGGCCTCCGCAAGGTCCCCGTAAGAGCGCTGTACATCAGGGTCATAATAACATGCACGGGTAATCGCGCACTTCGGGTTGTCGATAATCACTTTACAGGGAATCCCATTGAAAAACTCAAAAGCATGGCGGTGAGAGCAAAGCCACGTTCTGACTGTCTGGTCCAGGACCAGTTCGGCATACTGGTGGCGGCTGTAGCAAAGTGTCATGACAAAAATCCAGGTCTTGAGCACTTCGCCGGTAAACACATCCGTAATGGTCGGACCCGTTCCGAAGTCCACCTGTGCAGCCTCGCCGGGCTCAAAATCGAGCACACAGCTTGCCTGTATGTTGCGCTTATCAAGTTTCTGCAGGAAACGCCGCACAGAGGAGTAGCTGCCGGCAAACCCGTGGCTGTTAAGCGCCCGGTGAATCGTCGTTCCGCAAATACCCTCCTGCCACCATTGTTTGACCTGACTTTCAAACGGTTCAATCAAAGAGGGCTGAGCCGCTCGCTCCGTACTACTCTCAAACAATTTGCCCAAGACCTGATCCTCAGGGAGAGGAACGGCCGACAGAAGGCTGTTCCTCTCCGCAACGGCCCGTACCTCGGCACACTTGATCCGGCCCATCAGCCCGCTCTTGGCAATGGCACGGTCGCTTTGCCCCATGCGCATCCGAAAAATAACCTGGCGGTAATGATGCATCTCGAACCTCCTGTTTGCCATGGCAGTCCCTCCCGGAAAATTTTTTCCCAGAAGTCTACCCTATGATGAACTCTTGGCCCGAGACTCTTTTTTCCCTTCAGGCAGAAGACGATTCCTCCACATTGGCTCTATTACCGCGATCATCGACTGGACTCATTAAGGCGATCATGGACTGGCTCCATTACGCCGATCACCAAGTGGCCTCATTAAGCCGATCACGCAATGGCTCGATTAGGGCGATCACATAATGGACTTATATGGGCGATCACTAACAGGTGCCGCAGCCGATATCCGCTATCTTCAAATGGCGCGACCGGTCGAGTCCCGCCAGTTCCATCGCCCGTTTTGTTTCGGCCTCCCCGCCTGGCC
>LR026961.1:2879315-2884055 GCA_900498135.1 uncultured Desulfatiglans sp. | reverse complement strand
TCTGTGAAAGGGCCCTGAAGTTCGCCATCCTACACCGGAAAAACTCCCTCTTCTACAAGACGCAACGCGGCGCCTATGTCGGGGATCTCTTCATGAGCCTCATCCACACCTGTCAACTTTCAGGCGTCAACCCGCTCGACTACCTCACATGGCTCCAGAAGAATACCAAAGCCCTGCAGACCTCCCCGCATACCTTCATGCCGTGGCATTACCAGGATCAAAACCGCTAACCCTATCCCGCCGGGGGCCCCTTGGGGTCTCCCGGCCTCTGCTTCATCCTCGCACGCTAAAAAATTTTACATGCCGAAAATTTATTGATCTCTGCACGCCCGCCGAAAGGACACGTTATACTCGACCGGCAACATGGCTAATCGGTAGAGAGGCAGCAATCGCCGATTTGCACGGAATCTGATTCATAATCCTCACCATTGATCGACCGGACAGTTGCGGAACGATGTGCAGGGTGCGATAAACTATTTTCAGAATAAGGTGCAGGAGCATCAAAACTATGCTTACACTAGACCGGCATTACGGAAGGAACGCTGTACAGCGCGATACACTTCTTCGAAATGAGGCAACTCGGCCATCTGGTTTGCCAGTCGCATCTGCCATAGTTTTTTCAATCGCGCTTCTTTTTTGCCAAATTCTTCGCCCATCCCTTCCAATCCCCTGCCACGAAATTCGAGTTTGGCTGAAATCTCCGGGATAAGGGCTGACAGGTCCATGTTCTCCGGTTCCATAAGATACCAGACATCATAGAGATCGCGCGGTTCGTTTCGAGCCCGGTCAGCCAGGGCGACCACTTTCTCCGTTAGAATTTCTTCCAAGGAATAAACCAGAATAGTTGCGTCATCCGGGAGGTCTTCGTACTCCTCGTAGCCTTTCAAGACCGGCCTTTCCTTTAAGGGCAGCACAAGTCGTTCCTCAATGGTGATATCCACCTTCACTTCCTTGACCGTCATACCAGGTAATGGTCCCTCATAGGCGAGATAAAAAGTATGGCTGTTCTGATGTGATTTTCGATCCTCCCGAGAATAACGAATAATGATGCCAGAAGTCCTGTGGACCTCTGAGGAAATCATCTCCAGTTCGGCAAGAATAGTTTCCAGGGATGTTGCCTTGACTAAAGTAAAATCGAGGTCCTCGGAAAAACGATAATCTCCCATATAGCAACGTTTCAACGCGGTACCGCCCTTGAAGGCAAGAGCCTCTCGGAGTGGTGATCGGGCGAGTCCGACCAGGAACCAGGCCAGGCAATAGTCCCGCTCAAGCACGCCTTCCGGTATACGACGACCGCCAGCCTTGGCGAGGCGATTTGACAGTAATGAAATATTTCTTTGGGGAATCATTGATCAGGTCCTTATTATCGCTGCTATCTCTTCCGGGCTTACATTGAGCCTAAGTCTCCAGCGGGCGATGAATTTGCCCTCGGCCGGCATCATCGGGTCAAGGAGGACGTAGGAGGCGGTGAGTTTTTTACGCAGCAATTCCAGCTGGTCTTCTTTTGTCTCGAACAATTCCAGCAGATATCCGAGGCGGCGATAAACCGCTCCGATATCCAGCATCAAAGCGTATTCAACCAGCTTTTTCACGTCCATATCCTGCCGCCGCATCCAGAACCCCTTGGCGACTTCGCTGAAGCCGCCGCAGTATTCAGACTGCCTGAGCCCGTCGATGACGGTTCTTTCAAGATCGCTGATCTTGATCTTTTTCGTCTTGCTTGCCCAGTGGTCCATAGTGCCGAAAAAATGGTTCGTTTTGCAGCGCACGAAGCGGAATTCAGTTCCGAGTATGGATCGCGGGCGAATAGATTGAGTTGTTGTCGTATACACCACGAGCTGTGGCTGGGTGACCATTTGGTGAATATCCATAGCCGAGGCATGGGAAATGAAGTAACCGGAACCACCGACGATTTCCGCAGCAACGACATATGGATCGCCCAAATAATCCCGCCCATGGCCTAGTTCGGCCGGCACCAGGATGAACAATCCCGGCTTAAGCCTGGTCGCCAGGCCCCTTTCCACGAGGCGGATCGTTAGTCCTCGGGCCGCTTTGGGGCTCAGGCCGGTAATCGTTTCCACGTCCTGGTTGGAAAAGACCGTCTTTTGCTGCTCGTATAACTCAGCGACGAGAAAGGCCAATCTAGGACCAAGAGTTTTTAATTTCTGATTACCTCTCATTTGCGATGCGCTCCTATTTATAGAGCTTATCGCATACAAAATATAATTTGTCAACTTGATTATTATACTTTGTCTGCAAAAAGCTATAACTTTTGAAGTCTTTTGCGTACAAAATATAATTAAAATAAATCAACTCTGACCCAGTGCTCCAGTGCTCAATATAGATAAAACAACCTATATTTAATCGGGATAGGGGAAGGCCTCACGGCCTTCGCCCTCCCACACCACCGTGCATACGGGTCCGTACACGGCGGTTCATATAGCAGTAACCAACCTGTTATACTGATTGAGTAACGGTTGTAGGCCTCTTTTAGCAAAAAAGTGATTCGGCATGCCCACCTGGACCGGTTTCATGTTGGACATTGCCCACGGGCCCTTTCGGGACCCGGCTACCGGTTTGGCATTCCGGTCACTGACGCCAAGCGCCAGCAGGCCGTTGTACCTGGTGTGGCAGTTGTTGATCCACTTCTTCATTACGAAACAGCGGAGTCTCCGGCGTATCCAGCTGTCCAAATCCCTCAGAACAGTTGGCGTCTCAATGAGTCGATAATAGCCGACCCATCCACAGGTAAACACATTCAGCTCTTTGATAATTTGCTGCAGGTTGACCCCTCTGGATCTGCGCGTAATCCGTTTGATCCGATATTTGGCGTTTTTGAGGGCTTTTCCTGAGAGCTTTATCTTAAGTTTCCGGCCCGATGTAAAGCTGAACCCAAGGAACTTCCGCTCTTGGGGCCTGACCACAGCCGTTTTATTACGGTTGACCTTGAGTTTCAATCTCTTGCTCAAAAATCTTTCGATAGAGCCCAGCACCCTTTTCCCTGCCCGTTCGGAATGGACGTAAATGTTGCGGTGAGTAGCCTGGGGGAATCTCACCCCCAGGCCCTCTCAGAACCGGACGTGAACCTCTCGGCTCATCCGGCTCCCATCACCCAACCGATGGCAAAATCCCCATCTGCCAGTGCGCGAACAGTCGCGGTTCTTTTCGGGCAATTCGCCCCAACCAATGTTCCGCGCGCCGTCGATGGCGACTCAGCTTTTTGTATTTCCTACGTGCCCAATGGATCAGAGCACGATTCATGTGTCTGAGCACCGGATACAACGCGGACTTATAAAAGCGGCCGTAATACTTAATCCATCCGCGCATTGCCGGATTAAACATTCGAGATATGTCCTCGATCGTCTTATCCGGCTTCAGATGAATCCGCCAAGTGCGGATCGTTTTGCGCATCGCTTTTGCAGCTTTGTTGCTGACTCCGGGCGTAAAGTTGATGAAAAACTTGCCGTAACGATTTTTTGATCGCCTCGGACGAAAGGTATACCCAAGAAAATCGAACTTGATTTCCGGGTAGTCCGCCATACGATCATCGTCTTTACAGTAGACGATTCGCGTTTTATCCGGATGTAGCTCAAGCCCGCATTCGTTAAAACGCTTATCCAACCGCGCCAACAAGTATTCAGCCTCTCTTCTTGCCCGACAATGTGCCACCGCATCATCTGCATAGCGCGCCCATGGATTTTGCGGAAAATTTCGCTCCATCCACTTGTCAAACACATAATGCAGGAACAGATTCGATAAAACGGGGCTGATCACACCGCCTTGCGGTGTTCCAGACCGGCGCTCTACTATCTGACCGCCTTCCAACTGAAAGGGTGCTTTGAGCCAGCGCT
Organism: uncultured Desulfatiglans sp.; assembly: GCA_900498135.1. Taxonomy (NCBI): domain Bacteria; kingdom Pseudomonadati; phylum Thermodesulfobacteriota; class Desulfobacteria; order Desulfatiglandales; family Desulfatiglandaceae; genus Desulfatiglans; species uncultured Desulfatiglans sp. The sequence goes on along the minus strand of LR026961.1, from coordinate 2,880,204 downwards.
CAATATAGAGCAGCAGCCATTTACAGTCCGTATGTGTTCTAACCGCGCGCATCAGCAAATCGTGATCGATGTTGTCGAAAAGGCCCTTTATGTCAAACTCCAACAGCCAATCATACCGCCAGCAGCGCTGACGGGTGGTTTCGATAGTCTAAAATTGACCCTCTAAAAGGGGAAACGACGGCACAAAATTGACCCCCCCTCAGCCAAGACTCTGGTACAGGATGTTGAAGCATATCCTGAAGCCGGAGGGAAAGGGATGCTGAAGGTGGATCAATACAGTTACATACGGACCGCACATCGGGTTTATGGCAAGGGCATCAAACAAATAGCCAGAGAGACGGGCCACTCTAAAAATACGATAAAACGGGTGCTAAGGGGTGAATATGACGGGTATAAACCGAGGCTGCAGCAACCATACCCGACGCTTGGGCCTTACTTAGACACAATCGAGCAATGGCTACGGGACGACAAGGAACGGCCGAAAAAACAGCGACATACGGCTGTCCGGATTTATCGTCGGCTAAAACGGGAACTCGGGTTCAGCGGGGCGGAGACCACCGTGCGGCAATATGTGCGGGAGCATTACGCGTTTCTAAAAAAACCCTTACGTTCCAAGATTGGGCTTGCTACCTTCCTGTCAGGAAGGAGGCAAGACCATGGGTACGGATCTCATCATTCGCGGCAGACAAATCGGATCGAAAGAACTGAATCAGATCCGATCGGTTATCGCCCGACAATGGACTCAGGGCCGTGTGGCCATTTCCAGGGAGCTCTGCCGGCTGTGGAACTGGCGGCAGGAAAACGGCCACCTCAAAGGGCAGGTATGCAGGATCCTGCTGAGGAAGCTCGAAAGCAAAGACCTCATCACCTTGCCGCCGTCGAAAAGGGG